>CAZAKB010000031.1:0-24139 GCA_964485475.1 uncultured bacterium | reverse complement strand
GTCGGTCGCAAATCCCGATATAACCAGCACCGATAATAAAGATGACGGACCCGGCGCTGGAATTACGGATATATCCGCATCAACGGCTTTTTGGATGACCCGATAACCCGGATCGCTGATTCCCGGAGTTCCGGCATCGGAAATTAACGCAACGTTTTTTCCTGATTCAAGCATCCGAATCAACGTACCGCTGCGTTTATCCTCGATTTCATCGTAATAGCTGATTTTCTTCGTTTGAATTTCAAAATGGTTCAGAAGTTTGGCGGAGTGTCGGGTATCTTCGCAGGCAATTATATCGACCGTTTTTAGAATATCTATCGCCCTCAAAGTGATATCGGACAGGTTCCCAATAGGTGTTGAAACAATGTAAAGAATACCTTTGCTCATGCTCTGAATTTAGCAGTTATTATAAACAAAGGACAGGTAAAGTTCCTGCCCTTTGAATGATCCCCAAAAACGATTGAATGGGCCGTTTTTCCTATATTAACACTGTAATTAATCGATATCGAATTTGATTCCCTGTGCCAGTGGCAGTTCTTTACCCCAATTAATGGTGTTGGTCTGTCGCCGCATATAGGCTTTCCAGGCATCAGAACCGGATTCCCGACCGCCGCCAGTCTCCTTTTCACCACCAAAAGCACCGCCGATTTCTGCACCCGAAGTACCGATATTGACATTGGCAATTCCGCAATCGGAACCGATGTGTGACAGAAATTGTTCCTGGTAATGCATCGATGATGTAAAAACCGCAGAACTTAATCCCTGCGGTACATCGTTATGAATCCGAATGGCTTCATTAAAATCATCATATTCAATGATATAGAGAATCGGTGCAAAGGTCTCTTCCTGGACAATAGTATAGTCATTTTTTGCTTCCATGATGGTGGGCTGTACATAAAATCCGCCATCAAGACCATCAATTTTATGAACATTGCCGCCACACAGTAATTTTGCACCGGATTGTTTTGCCTTTTCAATTGCAGCCATCATCAGATCAACAGCGGCCTGGTCAATCACCGGACCCATTAATACGCCGTCATTCAACGGGTCGCCGATGGGTACCTGGGAATATGCTTTTACAAGACTGGCGATAAATCTATCTTTTACTGATTTTTGAATGATGATACGGCGGGTCGATGTACAGCGCTGCCCGGCTGTACCAACAGCGCCAAAAAGAGTAGCACGGATTGCCATATCCAGATCGGCGTCTTCGGTTACAATGATAGCATTGTTACCACCCAACTCAAGAATGGTGCGGCCCAGTCGTTTTCCTACCGCTTCGCCGATCCGTTTACCCATGGCGGTACTGCCCGTCATGCTGATTAGTGGTACACGTTTATCATTGATCATCAGTTCACCAACTTCCGAACCTTTGCCAATGACCATGTTGAAAACTCCCTTGATATTGTATTTATCAACAACCGGAGCGATGATTTTTTGAACGGCGATCGCAGTAAGCGGAGCTTTGGAACTTGGTTTCCACACATTTACATCACCACAAACTGCGGCAATCAAGGAATTCCAGGCCCAAACTGCCACCGGAAAATTAAACGCCGTAATAATACCAATAACACCATAAGGATGATATTGATCGTACATGCGATGCTGCGGGCGTTCGCTGTGCATTGTAGAGCCGTACAGCATCCGGCTTTGACCGACAGCAAAATCCGCAATGTCAATCATCTCCTGAACTTCGCCCATGCCTTCGGCTTTGATTTTGCCCATTTCAAGCGTTACGAGTTTACCTAGAGGTTCTTTATAATTACGTAATATTTCACCGATTTCCCGGACAATCAGTCCTCTTTGGGGAGCCGGAATCATTCGCCAGGTCGCAAATGCCTTTTGCGCTTCACAAACAACTGCCTCGTAATCCTCGGCTGTTGCCTGAATCACTTTCGCGATCGGTTTCCCGTCAATCGGCGAATAGCTAATTAGTTCTTTCCCTTTGGTTTTAATCCAACCACCACTGTTTCCTAAACTGGCGCCATAGTTCACTTCCTCAATTCCCAATTCTTTTAAAAAATCAAGCATTTTAACTCTTCTCCTCTTTTGAAATTTACTTTGTTCGGTCTATTTAATTCGAAACTTAGCCACCACCGGAAGATGATCACTGGCCACGCGGCTATAATCATTTTCAACAGTTTGAACAGAGAACGGAACGAGTTTGTCATTCATGAAGATATAATCAATCCGCTTTTCCGGACTGCCAGACGGATAGGTAAAATACTCCTGTTTTGCAAGTGCACCGACATCGTAAAAATAATAGGTTAAATCGTTTATTCGCTTCAAATCTGGTGTCATATTAAGATCACCGGCAATAATTGTGGGTTCATCAAGTCCCCAGTCCAGAGCGTGATTTAATAATTCTTTTAATTCGGCAGAACTGTAAAGCGAATCGGTACTTAAATGTGTCCCGTATACATGAAGTTTTTGATTGTTCACCGACAGAATTGTATGAAGCATTCCACGCGGTTCATCACCTTCCCGTTTGGACAGAATTTTATTTTCTGAGAAATAGATCGGATATTTTGACAGAATCGCATTTCCGTACCAGCCTCCCTGCAGTGACAGGTTACGGGCATAGGTAAATTCCATACCCAATTCTGCTGCTAAAATTCGGGCCTGGTCATCGCGATACGTACGCTCGGTTTTGTAATCAACCTCATTTAAGCAAATAATGTGTGGAGCATGTTCCCGGATAACCCTTACGATTCGCGACAAACTGTACATCCCGTCTGTGCCGACACCATGATGAATGTTATATGTCATTACCCTGTATTCAGAGGGATATATGATCTTTTTTAACTGATCTTCCGGATTCTTCCGGATAATGAATATTCCCGAACCAATAACAGCAAAAAACAGTATAAGGAGCAGTAATTTCTTCAAAACCTGATTGATTCTCCTACACCTTTTACAGACATAAACTCACTTATTATTGAATACTCCAAAGAATCACTTGAACTCGTTGAATTTCTCGATTTTTTATGAAAGAGGCAAAGACGATTATCATTATTTATAAATAATCTGTAAAACTTGTGCTACATCAAGTTTGGGAAAAAGCTGATTGTAAGGTTGACGAATTATCTATAAATTACTCCTGTACAAGAAAAGGAGAATCAATTGAAACAATCAGTCATATTTATCATTCTTTCACTTTTATTATTCGGTTCACTGAGTTTTTCCCAGACCGACAATGAAGAATTCCGGGCAACCTGGGTAATTACCTGGGAACATATCAGTGCTTCATCATCAGTAGAAACCAATAAAGCACGGGTTCGTCAAATTCTGGATAATCATCAAGCCGCAAATATGAATGCTGTCATTTGGCAGGTACGGCAAGCTGGTACAGCTTACTACAATTCATCTTTTGAGCCGTGGGGATCTTATGCCGGTGGTTCCGATCCCGGTTATGACCCGCTTGCATATGCGATTGAAGAAGCTCATAAACGAGGCATGGAAGTTCACGCCTGGTTTAACTGTTTCGCAGCTTCCAGTACAGCAGAGGGCTCACCTGCGACTTTACATCCAGAATGGGTATGTCGTGATCAGTCGGGAATTGCTATGACAGATAGCAGAGCATTGTCACCAGGAATGAAAGCCGTCCGCGACTATACTATCGACGTCGCTATGGAAATTGTCAATAATTACGATATTGACGGGCTACATCTGGATTATGTTCGCTGGAATGAATATTTAAACTCCAAAAAATCCAAAAGTTATGCTGCCTCTATTGATGAAACCCGTATGATGGACGGAATGATCACCGAAGAACAGATTGAGGACCTTGTTAAAAATAAAAGTGGCCGCTATCTTTATGATGTCGATCACCCTTACTCTGTCAACCAACCGAACGACATTCCCGGTCAGACATTTTCGTCATGGGAAGATTACTGGCGCTGGTCGGTCACAGAATTCGTACAAACCTTGCATGATTCCATTCAGTCAGTTAAACCCTGGGTCAGGCTTTCAGCGGCTGCATTGGGAAAATATCGCTGGTCCAGCTGGCAGGGTTATGGATCAGTTTATCAGGATGCTGCGCTCTGGTTCAATGAGGGCTATGTTGATCAACTGACTCCTATGCATTATCATTGGACAACTGGGACAGAATTCAGAAATATGCTAAATTCCGGAAGTACTGAAAGCTGGGTTTATTGGATTGCACCGGGAATCGAAGCTGGTCGTTTATTTTCAGTAGGCCCCGGTTCTTATATTCTCCTCGAGAATAAAATCTGGTATCGGCATAAGGATATAATCAACACCTGCCGTCAAATTGAATGGATTGACGGTTTTCAATTTTTCAGTTACGGTTCCTGGAATGGCGCAAAATACTGGGAAGAAGCCGGCAATACGGTTTTTAACACACTCACAAAAATTCGAAATAATGTAAATTCGCCAATTCCCGCAGAGCCCACAATCACCATGACGAAGCTAAATGATCTTAAATATGAGATAAATATCCTTCCCGATGTCAGTATTTCGGATGATTTATGGTATCTTGTCTATCGTTCAGAAGATGCAACTATTAGTCCTAATGAAGATGAGATCATCGATATTCACTTTGGGCAAGGTAGTTTCACGGTCATTGACAGTTTCCCGGGAACCCAGGACTATAATGGTCAATATCATTATTCCGCCACAGCACTCGACCGTTATTGGCAGGAATCTGACTATTCAAATGCTGTTATAACTGATCAAATACCATCTTACGATCCCGAATTATTATATTGTTCGATTAACCCGGGTGATACAGTCGCAATTAACTCAGTCATTCAGTTTGAATTTTCCAAGACCATGAATCAGGCAAGTTTTCAAACTGCTTTCACCATTCAACCTGAATCTCCGATTAAAGAATATAAATGGTCGAATAACTGGACAAACTCCAGTAAAATAGTGGATGTTATTTTTGACGGAAATCTTCAGGTATCAACAGAATACTCAATTGCAATTAGTTCGGATTTGACCGATATCATTGGTTTACACATCACTCCATTCACATCAAATTTTGTGACGAAAGATGAAGATTTAAATGGTCCTGTTGTAAGGATGAATTACCCTGAATATCTTCAGTCAAATTTTGATCTTGACGATGCATTTACAATAGAATTCGATGAATTTATTGATCCGCTATCTATTAACGAATCCACTGTACTTTTCACTAATGGCGGCAATCCAACTTCGGTGAGTATTATGCTTGATTCCTATGATAACAGGTCTATTCTTAACATAAAACCCTTTCCTCAATTACTTCCGGATACCCTTAATATATTAACATTAACAACGGGAATTACAGATACTCTTGGAAATGCAATTGAGAGTAATGTCAACGTGGAGTTCTATACAGATATTTACCACTATTACTCAAATAAATCAGTCGATGATTATTCAACTGATAATAACTGGTGGAATCCATCAGGGTCTGGCAGCACTACTGGCATAATATCAACCGGTTCAGAATTCAGCTATTCCACTGCCCGTTATTTGCCGACAACTGAAGTATTTTCATCCAAAGGCCGGAGTGGTTATCTCAAGTATCAATGGGACAGTGCCGCAAGCAATTTTCTACTCCGCGAACATGTCGGTGACGGAACAACAAACAGTATTTCAATTGACACAAGCTGGATAATGCAAGTATATATTTATGGTGACGCAAGCAATAATCAATTTCGGTTCTCACTATATGAAAAAGATGCATCCGGTAACAATACTTCGAGTATCGCTGAAGTATCAAAGTGGAGAACAATCGATTGGATTGGCTGGCGATTGGTTGAATGGGATTTGGGTGATCCAAATTCTGTTGGCACATGGCTAAGTGCTGATGAACAAATGGACGGACATCATTATATCATGGAAGGTTTACATTTGACAAAACCGGAAAACGGAGCCTGGTCAGGTATACTGTATTTTGATAATTTGCGCCTGGTAAAACGTACCAATGACCCTATCCCCCCGAATACTGCACCAGTCCTCGCTGCCTTGCCGGATACGTTTACTTATCAATCTGAAAGCATCAAAATCTACCCAAAATGGGAAGATCCTGATTTAAACAGCATCCATCACACATATATGTATTCAGATACATCCGCAATTACTTTTAAACTAAGTACTCATACATCCGGATCAAAAGTGTATTTGATTCCAAACGATGTCTTTGTTGGTGATGCTACGATAACCGTGATAGTAAAAGACTTTAGTGTCGGAGAACTATCAGACACGAGCAGTTTTATCCTTACTGTTCTCTCTAACAGTGACATCACAAAGTACAGCATCCCCACCAAATTCGCACTTGAACAAAACTATCCAAATCCATTCAACCCAACGACAACCTTCCGATTTTCTTTGGAAAAATCCGGTTATACTCAGTTGTATATCTATGACATCCTTGGACGTAATGTTTCGAAAGTGGTCGATCAATCACTGAACGCCGGATATCATAATTATACTTTTAATGCATCTGAATTACCTTCCGGACAATACATTTATCGATTGTCTTGTAATGGAAACGTGCTTACTAAAAAAATGGTGTTGCTAAAGTAGTTCAGTATTTTCCAATTAATCAAAGAGCCGTATTGATCACAATGCGGCTTTTTTTTCTTGATTGAACAAATAAGGATCAACATAACTTCAAACATACTATTGAATCTATTCTCTTTTCCTTATAACATATCTTAACAGACACATATCTGTCTCATTTATAAACGGACTTGTACAAAACGCATTAATATGATATTCATTTTCAGAAGAATTATAAAGACGCATCCACTGGTAATTCAAACAAGTATTCAATCATAACATCCACCAAGTAGTAAAAAGAGGCCGATGGATAACCCATCGGCCTCTTTAAAAAAACGTCTAAAAGGAATACTATTTCAGCAAAAGCATCTTTCTGCTGATCTGTTTTCCATCAACTTCGAGAGTGTAAATGTAACTTCCGGAAGACAAATTACCCGCTTCAAAAGGAACTTGATACTGACCGGGTTTTACTTTACCACTAACGATAACACCCAACTCATGACCAGAAATGTCATAAATAGTCAATTTTACGTTGCTTTCTTTTTCCAAAGAAAACGGAATAACCGTTGTCGGGTTGAATGGATTCGGATAATTCTGATTTAAAGCAAACTTTGAGGCCACATTAGCAACAGGTGACTGATCAATAGCGCTTTCAGAATAAACGTATTTCTTAATGGTATAACCATAGAAATCAGCGATATACATTTCGGATCCATCACTATTGAAAGCGACATCACGCGGAGCTCTGACAAATTGTGGTAACGAGTAACCATAAAGTGTTGTATCTGCTGTACCAGGAAAGTCAAAGCTAGAGCTGTCTACTAAAGCATAATCATTGGCCGGATCAAATTTCCAAAATGCTTTAAATGGTACATCCGAATACGTCGAAATCCAAAGGTAACCAGCCGGATCCCAGGTCGTATTACTGACAGTAACACTCAATGTTTCCTCTGCACTCTCATAATAACTGAAAATTGTGTCGACTAATGCATAAGTTCCATCGGCACCGTCATCACTATGATACTGAAGTACTCCATAGGGCGCTCCATTACAACCTACAAAAACATCATTTCCCGAAGGGTCGCAGGTAATCCCGCGAGTTACCGAACAGGGCTGATTATCGGTGACCTGAGTGTACAGACTCATGTCATCGGCATCCAGTACATCAATCGGATTTCCACCAAACAGATCTGGACAATAGATATATCCGAATTCATCAGCGGCTAGTCTGGCAGGAGCACCGCCGGAAAGCGTATAGGTGGCTTTTACTTTGTGGCTTGTGGCATCAAACTGCCAAACGGTACCATCACTCGTACAAGCAATGATATTACCGTTTGCGTCGGTTGCCAAACCTCTGCTACCAGATAACAGGGTATCAAGTGTACCGTCTTCCCACTCGACAAACTGCAGTATCTCAATGGAACCGTCGGTATTCATAATGAAAATCGGGTATGTGCCCCAGATGGCTGTACTGTCAGGCGTTATCTGTACTTCAATATCATCAGGCCATACTTTGATTTTAGCACCAAGATCATCCAAAATATACTCACCGGTAGTTTCATCAAAATCATAGTAATACCGTTGATAGTAAGCTCCTACCCAGATATTTCCATCTTGGTCCGCAGTCACTCCGTAGGGGTTTTTCAACCCGTACAAATTCACGCCATCACGTCCGTCATTTGTTGCAGTTTCCCAACCGCAAAAGACATTTCCATCATACTGCCACCCGGCAAATAATGAAACTGCTGCAAGACTGACAATGAGACTAACCATTAACAATTTCTTCATTTTCTCTCCTTTTCATTTAGTTAATTACCTTTACAAACCTATTTTATCAGAAATATCTGATAAAATCAACTATCATTTTATTATTTTTTATTTTCGACCATAGTAGGGTGCTGTATCTTCTTCTATCGTAATACGCATTATACGCTGATCAGAAGCACCAGATCCTTTATAGTTTGCATATAAATAAATTCCATTCCCCCAGCAAAGATTCTCATATTGTGGTTTTAATACCCGGAAATACAACGGATCCGGAATCACGGATGTATAGTCCCCTGAACCATTAGAACGCAACACATACAGTGCATCATCACCAGATACTTCTGTACTAAAGTAAATATCACCGTCACTATTAAACGTAAATACTAAAATATTTGCCCCGTATGCACCAACATATTGACCCCAATCGAATACGAGTTCATTTGTCCCGAGTGTAGCATCGGAGGAATTGATTTGATTGCGCCAGATTCCTTTTTTAACAGCGGAAAGATCGGTTCCTGTATAATATGCAGATATATAAACATAACCGTCAAAAACGCGCAAAGACGTGATTAAATAATCCTCATACGTCGCTGTTGTTGTATAACTGCCATCAGATAAAAATAAATAAATATCCTCTTTCCCGGCAGCATAAATATTAAGGCTTGGCCCGAAATCAAAATCGGTTATCGCTGCTTTTGCTTTAGTGGAGTTGAATTTTTCAAAGCTACCGCCACCAGCCGGCGATGTGTACAAATATTTTTTTACTGCAAAATACAGAACAGTATCAGGGCCCATCTTCATTGTATAACTGAAATCAGGAATAGCGAAAATATATATTTCCTTTTCCTGGTTGGATGGGTTGATTTTGTAGATATTTTTCTCACCATTGGCAGCAAAATAAAGGTTCTCGTTCAAATCACACGCCATTCCGCCAGCATTGAGATTAGCATCAATACCCGCATATTCAATCGCAGCCAGTTTGATCGGATAAGGCGAAAATACTCCAAAAGGATATGCACCTAATTTTGATATTTTAATTTCCAGGGAATCACCCGATACTAATGGTGGAATTGCAACAATTTCATTTTCGGCTTGGGAAATTATTTCACCAGGTAATCCGCCAAAATAGATGAAACATTCTCCACTATCAGGGTCGAAGTTTTCACCTGTAACCGTCACTTCTGTTACTCCGGCATATACTTTTTCTTTAGGATTTACATCAGTGATTACAGGACCGGGAAGTCCCAGTTTGTTTTCATCATAATTAGAATCCGGCACATCATTTTCAAAGCCAAGGAATTCAAATGCGCTATCGCATCCGATACCAAGCAATATTATACTTATAATAATTATACACAAAAAGATTTTTCTCATGTGTGTGCTCCTCATATGTTTATCTTAAATGTTAATCGTTGAACAGTATCAAAAACACCAAACGGCGTATATGCATAATCAACTGTGATCCCAAACTTTCGAACACCTACTCCAAAGGAGTATTTTTGTTCATCATGCACAAATTTATAACCACACCGTACCGCAAAAGTATTTAAATAGAGATACTCTAATCCAATGTTTAATAACTCCGGATAAGATCTGGGATGGGATGCATCGATCGCAATAACACAAGAATTAAGTCCTGGATCCATATCAAAAAGATCAAGAACATTCATCGAAACACCGATATTAAATGTCAGGGGAAGTTGAAAAGATTCTTCTTCAAATGTCACTTCCTGCGAAAAATTCCTGACAGACATTCCAAACATTAAACTTTTAAAACCAGTTTGATATAACGTTCCAAAATCGATAGCCGTCGAAAATGCCAAATTCTTCTTGACCGCCAATGTATCACCCGATGGTACAGTACTTTTCCCAAGATACTGGCCAGTATAATTCACTTGGGCTCCTACTGAAAACTTATCAGTAAGATATTTTGCATAACCGGCTCCCGCTGAAAAAGCCGCTGGATACATCAATTCTGTATCAAGATACCCCTGGGTATTTTCCCAAACTTTTGTGCCTTGTATTTCACCATAATCAATTGATCGAAATGTCAGTCCTATAACTCCATACCGTCCCTGCTTCGGTGCAATTGCAAAACAGAGTGCATTGTGCTTGATGTTTGCGATCCATTGGTTCTGACTGAAACTTACCTCGATATTATTTTCCATCCGGGCCATACCAGCCGGGTTGAAAAAAAGTGAGGTTGAATTCATTTCTAACCCGGTAACGGCCTCTGCCATACCTGCAGCTCGGGCATCATTTGCCACACTTAAGAACTGAAATCCGGTCTGACCTAATTTGTCCTCACTCTTTAACATTATTGAAGATGTAATAATTATTAGAGCTATGACCGCTGTAAAACATCTCTGTTTACTCATTTAATTTTATCCTTTAATACCTTCATAGATTATTTTTATCAAGCACACAAAAACGAAATGAAAAACCATATTCGGAGGATAAATCATTTCGCATCAGTCTGATCAAATAATTTTGACCGGTAATTGTCGCCTCGTGCCTTTCCCTCAACACTTTCGTAAAAGTACGTTTATAGGACTCATCATATGTGTATAAGCTGCTGGCTGCAATTTCATCTAAAGTCCTGGTGTCCGGTTCAACATTGAGTAAAACTCCATCCGAAGAAATAAGCTGAAGATCATAAACCGCATCATAAAAAAATACAATATCCCTTGACACATTATTTTTTAAAGCAATATAAATTGTATCGACCTCCGTTGATTGTCGAATTATATAGCAACTATCGGTAAACGCAACCTTAATATTCCTGCTGATAAGGTTCTCATATATTACTGAAGCATCGGAAAAAATTGTCTGCCCTTTCCATGTAGTATTAATATTACTGATATCCAGGACTGTAAAACCGATATAAGTTGAATCAAGCAATATTTTCTGCGCTTTAAGATCCAACGCTGAAACCGAATATTCTTCTTCCTGAAAATCTTCACATGACATAAAGAGTGTTACATATAATAGAATGGCTAACAACAGAATTTTTGGAATACTTGTATTCATATTATTTATCCTCTATCTCACAATGATAAATTTTTTCATTGTATTATCACCTTTCTGAAACAGCAGATTCCCGGTCGCATCATCAGTGATATCTTCAGTAACTTCAAAATAAGCGATATATAAGCCACTCACCACAACTTGCCGACCGCTTGATATGGAGTTCCACGGTTCATCTCCACTTCCATTTATATGATGGATTGTATCGATAAGATCGCCACGCTCACTAAAGATTTTTATCACACATTTTCCTGGAATATTGTAAAACATTATCCGATCCGGTTGATTACCAAACTGCATATCTTTTGCTGAAATATTGAATGGATTAGGTACAACTCTAATATCATCAAAATTGCTACCTTGTTGTCGCCGTAAATACGCCGGCTGGGTTGTTTTCGTATAAAACCGGCCACTCTCCAAAGGACCGGTGGGATTCAAGTCGCCAATTGAATTATTGCTACCATCATTAAAAGCAGTAATATAGTAGTAATAGTCATATCCCCGAATAGCAGTAATATCGTCAAAGGAATAGGTTCCGGACGGTATTTCGGCGATTTTTGCATGCATAGTGTCTGGTTTACCCTCTGCACGATAAATTCGATAACCAGCAAAATCAGCATCACTTTCTGACGGGCTTGCAGACCATTCCAGACTAATTCGATCACCACCGGAATTTACCGAAAATACTGGCGGCGGTAATGGCGGTTGCGGAATATTATAACCGGAATCAAAATTCCTTTTTGCACGCCCAAAGGTTTTCATGATGGAATCCTGTCCTGTAAATACCCACGCATTTTTAAACTGATCAGCTATACCGTCTTTATATTTTCCCTTTAATGGAGAACCTTTCGGCATTGTAAACGTGTATTCAACATCGGGATTATCCTTTGCTTCCTTCCAAATACTGCCAATTTCCTCACTTTTTTGACGACTTAAGCCACTCACGCCCTGAGCTTCTACAAATGTTATACTTTCTCCTGGGGCCAAATCAAATGGTCCATAAGCAATCCACACATTTGTACCACCACCATCGCCATGTATTGTATAGGGATCATCGACAGCAACGTTATGCTCTTCATCAAAACGACCAGTCCCCCCCATGCCTTCTCCGCCATAAGGAACACCTTCTAAAAACTGATAGGTAGCGATAATTCCTGCCATATTCCCAGGCGTGATTCCACCAGGTGATGGAGAGGTATCACCCGCATGCCACCCCAAAACTGCCGGTTGGTCAGGGTCATCTCTTGGATCGGACACACTCATCGGAACATGCAAGACAGCCGTCCCGACATGATGTGTTGAGGCCAGCCGACCTCCCTGAGTAAGATAAGGAGCGCCAATATTATCATAATCAGTATTTAACTCATTTATGCCCAAATAACTGAAGCCAGCCCGAATCCAATCAACAACCGGATCATCCTCAGTGATTATATCATTCATATGATCGGCATAATTCTCGCCACGTTTTGTAACCCAACTATGTTTGCCCCAGGATTGACTGCCATCGGCCATCGTATAGGCTCCATCGCGTCCACAAGCATACCGGGTACTCCATCCAATCCGTATATCCTCCAACGGACCATTCAACTCAATATCATCATCCCAATCGTTATTTCCTGTATTGGTAAGAATCCATTCTTTGATAAAGTAATTATCATGATATTGCTGACTAAATGCCAAAAATCGGCGTGTAATAGTCAAGCCGATCTTTGTATTTATCGTATTGTCTACAATCCTATCGGGAATCTGGTTTTCATCAATAGAATCTATATCACCTACATAAATTCCATAAATACTCTCCCCATCAACAAATACATTAGGGTGTTCAAATTTGGAATACTGCTTTAATTTAACCGGGAATAAAGATACTTCGACATATCCGAGCGACCCGTATGATGCCCAATAATCCCACCGGTAGTTTGTCTCATCAACGAAATTTTTAACTCCGAAAAACGATCGTTTAATCACAGAATTATCCTGTCTTGTATAATCAGCGGGCCAGATTAAACCTTCGTAATAGCTGTTGTTCCAGGCTCTCTCGGATCCATAAGCGCTTACATGGGTTTGAAGGCTGCCGACCCGAATATATTTCTTGCCATTTTCATCAATCTTTTCTGCAAAAGAGATTTGAATGATGCACAGTATTAAAAAACCAATTTTCAGTGTATATAGATTATTTTCATTTTTCATAATGAATATCTCTGGTTTAGAAAGTTAATTTAATTCCAAAAGTTATATTCCGGGGATTCAGAAACATTAATGATGTTATATTCGGATTATCGATATAAGATTTTGTCTTGATTCTTTCTTTATTTCTCGCAGCAATTTCCGAATCATTATTTGGATTTATTTCTAACGGATCATATTCAACATCAAGGGGTCTGTAGTCACCGATTCGATCACTGCCCCTTTCAATTCCATCCTCCCAATCAAATCGCAGGGATGTCAAATAGGGCAAATAATCATTGTTGTAATTTGAGAATCCGGTATAACTTAAAAATTTTGTATTTAATACGTTTGAAATCTCAGCAAATAATTGGGCTCTAACCTTCTTAAAATTCAATTGCTTCGATACTTTAAGGTTAATATTATACGTGTTTTTCCATTGAACATTATCGACTAATCCGGGGATATTATTCGGATTAAATGTTGCGAAACTACCCGTTTTCCATGTCCCTAATATATTTAAATACCACCCGCCAATTGGATATATATTATTCATAGACGGCCCAAATGTTTCCGGACTATGGAGATCTATATTCGCCCGGAAATAGGGACGGGGATGGGCTCTAACTTGATAAGGGTTATCATTGATATATTCTTTTTGTGCGACAGGATCCTGGTAGTATTCCATAAGGCCAAAATATCCGTTGCTTGAAACCATATAGGTATAATTCACGAACCCAGATAGCCAGCTACCACGTTTTTTGTCTAATGTGATCTCAAAACCTCGGATATCCTCATATTGACTGTTCTTAGATGTAAGATAATTAACAGCTGAAGTAACATCCCTGTAACTCACCCAACCAATTTGGTCGGATACATCTTTATAGTATCCGGTGATATTCAACAACATTTGATTAAATAAATTGTGACTATACCCAATTTCATATGCAATAGTCTTTTCTTGACGTAAATTTGGATTTCCAATTGATGTTACCTGACCGTTGTATTCTCTTTGCATTCTGAAACGATAGGTAGATTGTGGTTCGGAATAAAAATGCCCATAGTTAAAAAAGAGTTTTGAATTATCCGTAATTGGGTGAGATACCCCAACACGGGGACAAAAGTTAAAATAGGGTTTCACTTTTTCGCTGGGCGCAGTTTCTTCAATCGTACTTCCCGTTCCAACCTTATAATATTGAGAATAATCGTCTAACTGATATATCACAGCATTTGGATTAATCAATTCTAGTCTAAAGCCAACATCTGCAATTAAACCCTCAAATTCCAGTTTGTCCTGAAAATAGGTCGCTAAACGATAGGGACTTACATCATAAACCTGATCCCGATTCCAGGTTGTCATACCGGGATTTGCAGTAAATGACCTCACATTATAATTATTTATTATAACTTCAACACCGCCCTTTAATTTGTTTGAATTATTTATCTGACTGACAAAATCACTTTTAATTGTATAAGTGCTATTAACAGTACGGTCCCTTCCAAGATTCATCCAGCCACCGATTATCATACCGTCACCAATCGCATCAACGCTATATCCCATATAACCATAAGGTGCCTCATCAACAAGATAACCCGGATTATAGGGAATCGGACTATACACCGAAGAGGTATCCCGATCGTCAATTTGATACGTTTTATTGTGAGATACTTTCCGCTGGATTAATATGTCGTAGTAGGTTTTTGAACTTAAGCTATGACTTAATTTTAATTCCAAAGAATTTCGAAAAACAGATGATGGGCTGTAATACCCCTCGACAAATAAAATTTCCGGACCACTGCTCACAGCATTCGCAAGTTCATAGTCCGAATTCCAAGAATATCCGGTCGGGGTTGTTGTCCAATTATACGGACAGACGGAATGTGTCTCGCCATAAGATCCTGTAACAGATAATTTCATCCGATCCGTAATATCCGATGTCATCTTCACTGTTCCAATATTTTCATCATAGCTATCGTTTGATGCTGGAATCACAAACATGTCCCGCGAATCAAAATATGAGATATAGAACCGTAAATTTCCGAATTCTTGGGCTATAAACGGAACCGGACCTCCCAAGGCAAAATCCACCGTATAATCCGATTTCTCGATGGCACCCATGCGTCGATGTTGCCATTCAAATAGTTTCATTGCACCGTCAGGAGTTAAATCATTTGAAGGATCACTATCCAAGAGATATCTTTCCGAGATAGCATTCCAACCTTCAAAAGTAGGATACTGTTTCTGAGTATAACTATCCCAAACACCATTTTTAGTACCAACATAGCAGACAGCCGGATCTAAATATGGTCGGAGATAATAAGAATTCGCGTCATAGATCGAGGCACCAAAATGCTTTTGAGCCGGGGGGCTATATCGATATGTAATCGCACCACTATATCTGTCCGGTCTTCCCTCTTTGGTGATCACATTAATAATACCGGATCGGATATTCCCATACTCAGCATTAAATCCTCCTGTTTGAACCTGTACTTGCTCAACTGAATTTAAACTTAATGTTGTGTAAGGTCGGTTTGAACGTTCATCGTTTCGTACAAAACCATCGACAATAAATGCAGTCTGAGTTGATGCTCCTCCTCTGATCTCCAAACCCTCAACACCAGCTTGTAGGCCAACGACTTCAGTGACTTGTGCAACAGGCATCGTTTCAATATTTTTTGCATCTACATATAATTCACTGTGTGATACATCTTTGACAAGTACCGGACGCTCAGCGACAACGACTACCTCCCCCATATCAAGTGCTTCAGAATACATCCTCACATCAATAGAGGTCGTTTGATCAATTTTCACTTCGACATTAGTGATTGTTGAAGACTTATATCCAATCATGCCGACTTTAATTTGATAAGTGCCAGCAGGGATATTGATTATGTTATAAAATCCGTTTATATCGGTGGCTGCCCCAAGCACTGTACCTTCAATAATTACATTGGCCCCAATTAAAGCTGTTCCATCTTCCTTATCTCTAATATGTCCGCTTATTTTTCCCGTTACCCCCGCATTCAAGCGAACAAACACAGTCATTATTAAGAGAAAGGTGGATATTTTAATATACTGGCTCATTAATATTTTTCCCCATTGAGTATTTATAATGAAAATCCTAATGTGAAATTTTGGGTCTGATCAAATATCCCAAATGGCATATAGCAGTAGTCAAAAATCAAACCCATTTTTTTAATTCCAAAGCCAAACGTCGTTCCACGTTCACTCTGATTACTTACATATCCCATTCTAAAGAATAACAAATTATTAAATCCATATTCAAGACCAGTTTTGATATATTCCGGATAGGATCTTGGATGCACCGCATCCATAGAAATAAGCAATTTGTGATATTTACTAAACTCAGGAACAAAATCAATCAGATCCATTGAAACACCTATTGAAAATGTTAGCGGCAATTGAAAACTTTCCGACTCATAAGCTATTTCATTGGAGAAATTACGGACTGACATTCCAAATGCTAAACTTTTCCATCCGGTGTAATAAATTGTCCCAAAATCAAATGCGACAGCAAACTCTTTGTACAATTTGGTATTCACACTATCGCCAACCTGACCTATCTGGACCAGGTGATTACCAAGTTGCTGCCCCACATATTTCAATTGTGCTCCCACACCGAATTTACTTGATAGCGCTTTGGAATATCCAATACCTAACGACAGTGCAGAAGGATTAAATTTCTCTGTTAAAATGTATCCCTGATTATTGTCAAATGGCATAGCGCCTTGAATCTCACCATAATCCGTATACTGCCAAGAAAAACCAAAAATGCCGTATCTCCCTCCAGATGGTGCAATGGTCAGACTTGCACTATTATGACTGATACCTGCTATCCAACTATTATAATTTACTTGAAGCTGCATTGATAATGTGGTTGAATGGGATAATGTGGCCGGATTATAAAAGAAGCTACTTGCACTATTATCAAGTGTAGTCATCGCACCGGCCATTGACGCTCCTCGGGCATCAGTATCAACACTTAAAAACTGAAAACCAGTCTGTGCTAATTTTAAATATTTTTCAGCATGAAGGCCAGTAACTGAAAATATGCAAAGTAAAAAAACGATCACAATCGTATTGATTTTCATTAATGATACCTCCGGTCCGTTACTCATTTTCAACGATGACCATTTCAAATTTATTGGAAGTAGTTTGATCGGTAGTTATTATCTTTACGATAAAATCTTCATTTGGCAAAAGTTTATATTCATATCTTGCCTTAATTAGTATATTTATACCCCCACCGCTTGATGAATAATAAGATTGAATAGTCGCATATGGGATAGATTCGTCCAATACTGGATATATATTGCTTTCTTGATCGACAATTTCCATTAACACATAATTTTTGAAAAAGAACACCAGATTTTTATCAGAATCACAATTTAAAAGAAGATAGGTTGTGTCGGGTGGTGCTGTAGTCGACAGTTCATAAACAACTTCGGTGGTATCAATCAGTTTATTATAATCAATAAGACTATCAGCCAGATCCGATAATGTCATCGAATTTAAAACAGAATCCGGTCTTGAGAAGGTTGATAATGGAACAACAACTGTTAGCGAATCTTCAAATAGAAAAATTGCTCTTTCATCGGCCGTTTGAAGTGATTGAGGTTCCGTATTAAAATCATCACACGAAATCAAAACAAGTAATATTATGCCTATACAAATGAATTTATTTTGTTGTACGGTTTGCTTTAGCATTTTTTCTCCTATTATCAACGTTATCGTATAACGACTAATTTGCGATATGCACGCTCACCTTTTGGAGTTTCGAAAGTGACGATATAAACCCCACTCACTACAATTTGACGTGACGATGTCAGCATATTCCAGGTATCATCACCACTGCCTTTGTGGTTCTTTGTGAAGATTAAATCACCACGTTCAGTAAATACTTTAATTTCACATTCTTCAGGTAGATTGAAAAACATAATTTTATTAGGCTCATTTGTAAAATTCAGCGATTCATTCCGAACATTGTATGGATTTGGAACAATAACAATATCACTTAAATCCAATGATGGAGGTTTTACCAAAGAAGCTGGTTTATTCGTTCTAGTATAAAATGGGCTACTGCTTAATGACACTCCAGGTTGATAAAGATTATTGACCCCATTATCATATGCAGTTATATAATAGTAGTAACTTTGACCACGAACAGCTGTGTAATCAAAAAACTCACCCGCTATATTACCCTCTGATAAATTTAAATCAGCAATTAAATAGTAAGTTGAATCGTACATTGACCCAAGCGCTCGATATATTTTATAGCCCTCGAAGTTATCATTAATTTCAGGATCTGTTCGATCCCATTCTAATGAGATATAATTTCCAAGCGATGTCACCTCAAAAGTTGCTGGTGGTCGAGGAGGCAATGTGTTACCAAGATCCAGAGAATCACTGTATAAATTAATCGCTCTTTTAAAGGTGCTGATGATCGAGTCCCTTCCAGTATAGACCCATTGATTTTTATATTCATTCGCGCCTTTTTCATCTTTGATCGTTCCCGTACTACCATCAGGATAGGTGACACTGACCGATTCACCATCAGCAACAACTTTATACCAATTATTACCGATTTCTTTTCTGAGATCATGCTTAACGTCATTCGGATCATTGGGATCGACATTATAATCTCGACCCAGACCGGAAATTGCTTCAGCAAGGACTATACGGACTTTATCTCCTGGTTTCATTTGATATGGACCAAAAGCGAGCACTTGAGAAGATCCGCCATCTTTACAAAATTTATTCGGGTAATCATACCCCACTTGTTCCGCCTGACTCCCAGCCGCAGGATGTCCATAGGAACAAAAACTCTCATATTCTGTCTGCATTCTGACCGGATCAAATTGATCGTTATCTCTCGTGGCGGGTTCATTTGATTCAATGAAATTTGTAGTTGCCGGTTGGTAAATATTATCCCTTGAATCATCCGGTGAAGTATCGGCATGTAAAGTAACAACACCGGTAAACTGATAAGCACCCAATCGCCCATCGTGCTTATATCCCGTTAAATTAGGCGAACCAATATTGTCATAGTCAATTCCTGAATGTCTACCATGCCATGAATAAAAAGCCCTGATTATATCACCATTATCATCGAATTCATCTCTTCCCATATTTCCCATGTCTGGAAATTTAGAATCAAGAACAGGACTATCAGGTGTTTCACCGATAACATCATTCATTGTGTTAATACCCCAGCGCATATCTCGAGGAGTTCCCCAACCGGGCCTTCCAACCCAATCAATTGCCGTTCCTTCAACCGTTCCTTCGCCGGCAACTGCAATACGCCACTGCCAGTGAAAATATATCCCGTCAAGTGTAGGAATAGGCTCCATTGCACTACCTGCTTTATCATAAATACCGGTATTTTCAAAAATATATTCATAAATGAAAAAATTGTCGTGATACTGCTGACTCCAAGCATAAATATTTCGGGTAAAGGATATTCCTGTAGATGTGTTAACTCGATTTTGTATCAGACGATCACAGGTTAAATTTGGGTCAACTTCATCAACGATATCATTATACTGTAAATCTGTAGCAGATTCACCGTCAACATAAACCAGTGGATGAGTAAATTTTCCGATCATTTTAATACGGTAATCAGCCGGCATAAACTCATTTTCCTCAACCTCTACTCTTGGACGAGGCCCACAATGAACAACTTTATAACTAAAAGGTTCATCAGGTTTTCCCACAATTGGATCATTAAAATTTCGTACACCTATCCACATGCCTTTAGCTGCTTGCATATCCTGATGATCAAAAAACGCTGGCCAACGAAGGCCCCATTGCTGCTCACTTCCATAGTCTTCCTCAGGCTCACAGCCATGGGCTTGATAAAAATTATGCATATTGCCAACCATCATCCACTTTGCCTCGGCCGCATTAATAATTCTTGATACAAATAAAATTGAGGAAAATGTGATAACCGTTGCAATAATCAGTTTTCGTCTATTTGTCTTTGATACCATATTTAATCCCAAGGTTAAAGTTCAATTGATAATTTAATTCCGATAAACACATCTCTTGGATTTAAAAACATAAAAGATTCATTAACCGGATTATAAATATAGGCTTTATCATCCAAAGCATTTTTAACATCATTTCTGGGTACTCTTACCCATTGTCCGTTGACATATTGAACGTATCGTTCATTGCGGGAAATGTTTGAGCTGATATTTTCCCCCGGAAAATAATTTATTAAATCATTAATATCGCCGACGTAATAATACGCTTGTTCATCCGGAGTAGTGAAATCGCTGAATTTACTTATCCACTCCATTGGCTTATAATCCACATCGGTTGGGCGATAATCACCAATCTTATCATTACCGGAAATATGATTTTCACTAATCTCTTTATATACATCCGAATTGAATTGGAGAGAGTTCAAATAATCATTTAAAACACCACTGCTAAGATATGCATCCCCAAGGCTGGCGAATGATAATCTTTTAATGTTGAGGAGGTTATATACGTCGGAAGTAAGTGAAATATAAATCCTGTTGAATTTAAAGGTTTTGGAAATTTTCATATCAACACTATAGGAGTCATTGTATCTCACATTATTAACAACTCCCGAAACGTTTCCATATGAATAATAACCACCCTTTTGCCAGTAGCCCAAAAATGAAATATTCCAACCACCAAGTAATAGCTGAGCTGTTTTTGTGCTCCCAATGTAACTGGGAATATGTCCTGAAATATTAAATTTTACCTTTGGTAATGCCTTTGGTTTATAGAGAGCATTTACATCCGTTCGTTTTTCATACTCACGCTGTTTGGCTGGATCTTCATATTGATTTCGTACACCAAATTGGCCAGAAGTATAAACCGAATAATTATAATTAAAAAAACCGCTTACCCAGTCACCACCTTGCTTTTGCAACTCTATTTCTAATCCGCGAATATCCTGATAAAAAATATTTGCAGCTGAACTATAACTTACTGTCCCGTCCGATGAACTATAATTAATCGAGGATTGTTGATCTGTTTTGTCTTTGTAATATGCTGCGACATGAATTAAATATGAATTAAAAAGTGAATGATCATATCCCAGTTCATACATAATCGTTTTTTCCATTGGCAGCTCGGGATTACCAATATAACTCATCGAATATCCGGTCACTCTTCTCGTCGCAAAAAGAGCATCAGGCGTAAATTTCTGACGCATATGACCATAGTTAAAGTACAATTTGGAATTCACTGTAATTGGGTGCGAGATTCCCAATCGCGGTAAAAGTGTAACCAGGCCCTTAGTATTACGAGTATTAAAGCTGTCCTCATTTTCCGGCCTGTAATTTGAAGTGAAAAATGATCGATCAAAGGAGTTCAGGTTGTACCAAACTGTATTCGGATCAAAATATTCTAATCGTAAACCAACATTCGCCACGAACCCTTGAAATTCCAGTTTGTCTTGTATGTAAGCACCAATCTGATATGGTGTCTGTTCCCATTTAGTCCACGGACGTCCTGAAGGAAGAGCCGGATTGACAGCTCCGTAATTCATGTTGAAGATATAATAATCAAAGTTAACACCAGCTCTCAATTCATTATTTGAATTAAACTGACTAATGTAATTAAATTGACCATTAATATTAGATGTTATCGTTGAATCCCGGGAATTACTTTTTGCGCCCATCATGAAACCATCAATACTCGAAACTAAACCCCATTCATATCCCCAAGGTGCTTCATCGACTAAATATTCCGCATCTTCATCAGGGAGAATATCATATTGCAATGTCCGATCGCGCTCATCATCAGGATATGTATCATACGATGTCTTTCGGTATCCAAGCTCAAAATCATAATAGGAAGTACTACTTATCTGATTTGTAACTTTTACTGAATTAACAGTATTCATAATATCTGTGAGACAGTAATATTCAGGATAAAACAGTTTGCTTCTCTGTTGAGAATCACCATCAAAAGCAAGAGATAGTCCATAAACCGATGAAAAATACGACGGGTTTCCTGTTTCACTGGAAGATGACGCGGCAGTTTTCTTCAAAAATGATGTCCACTGTACTTTTATCCTATCATTGATATCCGTAGTAACTTTTGTAGAAAAAGACCAATCTTGATACGCATCCCTCGATAAAGGAACTAGATACATATTCTTCTCTTGCCGATAAGATGAATAAAATCTGGCATTTTCAAATAAAACCCCAAATAATGGGATTTTTGACAGATAACTGTTAAAAGGTACTGGCCCGCCAACTCCGGCATCAATATTATAATCGTTTTTGGTTATATCTCCCTGACGTCGATGTTCCCATTCAAATAATCGTTGAGCACCTAATGGTGTCAGATCATTTTCCGGATTATCATCACTAATGAGTCTCTCGGATACCCCAACCCATCCCTCAAAATATGGATACCTTTCCTGCGTTATCGCATCCCAATTGCCATTATCAGTACCGGTCCAACATACGTCATTATCTAAATAGGATCTTAAATAATATGAATTGGGATCGTATGGTGAAATACCAAAATGTTTCTGGGCCGCAGGACTAACTTTTATATCAAAATTAAATACATAATTTTCTTTGTTCCCATCTTTAGTGACAACATTTATAACCCCAGATTGTAAATCACTATATTCTGCAGAAAATCCACCGGATTGAATCATAATTTCTTTAACGGAACTCAACGGTACGCCAGATACAGGAGCTCCTGTACGATCATCCTTTAGAGAAACGCCATCAAGTAAAAATGCTAGTTCATCCGAATCACCTCTCCGAACCTCTAGCCCTTCAACGCCTGCATGCATACTTACGATATCGTCAACACTTGATACTGGCAAGTCTACAATCTGATCTGAAGATATATTGATTTGGCTGGACGATACATCCTGTTGAATTACTTTTCTTTTGGCAATAACAATTACTTCTTCCCCGAGAATCGATTCAACTTCCATTTCAATATTTAACGTGGTTGTTAAATCAATCATTACCTTAACTTCCGATACGGTTGTCTTTTTATAACCGATCATGGTTGCGACAACCGAATAATGCCCCGGTGAAATATTTAGTATTGTGTAGCTTCCATTATAATCAGTTGCCGTACCAAACATCGTACCCTGTATAACGACATTGACTCCGACTAATGGTTCCCCGGATTTTTGATCTGTTATTCGACCGGCAATCTTCCCGGTTGTAGCCGCTGAAAGTGTGCTGATCAAAATAGTAAAGCAAACAATGGATGAATAAAATATTTTACTCATTTTTAAACGTATTCCTTATTAAAATGTACGTTTTGAAAAAACAATTCTATTTTGAAAATAAAAAATTACGGTCTTTTTCGTAAAATTAAAGACTTTTCCATGTTACTTATCTCCCCGCCCGACTACTATAATCTTTATCATACTTGATAGAATTTATTATCTTACAATTATCAAGTCAAGGCATATTCCAAAAAAAGTTATCTAACCTTACTAACATAAATTAAAAACCATTTTTTTATCCATTTCAGGAGATTTTAAGATATCAATACACCAACATTAACTTATTTCCAAAAACAGTGAACAATTCAAAACATTCAATTCCGGTCTTTTTAAAAAATTTAAAATCTAAACTCGTTAAAATAAATAATTGACCAGGCCAGAGTGATTACTCGTCTTTG
>CAZAKB010000030.1:19789-24292 GCA_964485475.1 uncultured bacterium | reverse complement strand
CAAGCCCAAGCGAGCCGCATCATCTCCGAAGGAAATATCCTTACAACTCGCCTCAACATCCACAATCACCGTATCACCGGCAGCGACAATTACATTATCATCGCTCGTTGGTATAATCCCGCCGATCCACGTCGAAGTCTCACTCCAGTTTCCATTACCGGCCGAAGAAATCTGGGCCGGTAATGAGACCGAAATCATTAACAAAGTGAATAGCGTAACTATTTCTCTCTTATTCATAAAAACCTCCACTCCTTATTTTATAAAAGCCATTTTTCCTGTGTATTCACCCGTTTTATCGACAATGCGATAAAAGTAAAGACCGGTGCTTTCAGTATTTAATTGAAATGATATTTTCTGTATTCCATCATAAGTTGGAACAATTTCCTTATAATCAACCTGTTTGCCGTTTAGGTTATAAATATAGATTTTTACAGGTTCTGATAAACTTCCCACAAACCGAATATTGGTAACGTTGTTAAATGGATTAGGATAGACATAGGGTATCCGATATTCCTCAGGAATAGCATTCTGATCTGTTGTGTCGGTTTTTTGACTGTTATATATCATCCGTTGCGGTTCAGCTGCATCTCCCGATGTTGTACTACCAAGATAAGCACTCGTTTGAATCCAGCCCCGGTTTTCCGTGATATAATCAACACTTGTATCCTCAAATTCCAGAGCAATCAGGGTTTCAACTGCGCGGTCATCAACCAGATAAAAATCGGCTATGGTATATTCATCCATATAAAGTGGTGCCGCCGTAATACGAACCCGATCTATATCACCATCCAGTCCGTTTGCCAAATCGGATCGTCGTCCAATATAAAGCGCCGGACTGGTGGGTGCTGCCGGAATTGCTACGCCTATCTTTGTTGTATCAGCCGACACATTGTTTCCATTCAAATAAAATCTCAAGCGATAACCGTTTGCGGAAAGAAATCGGCAAACCGCGATATGATTCCATGTTCCCGCTGTAATGACACCTGTATCGGAATAGTAATAATGAGTTCCGTCGCTGGAATAGACCGCCAGTAAAAAGGACCCGTCTTCTTTAAGATATACTGAAAATTGGTCTTCCAGATCAAGAATCCGGTCATAATTACTGACATCAGCCCAGTAATCGATCCAAAATGATGTCTCGATGGTAAAGGTTTCCCGGTTTGCAAAGGCTTTCAGATTGACACTGTGGTTGTATTTTACATAATCATCGACGCCATCAAAATTCAAATAACTATTATTGGACTCTGACGATTCAGATAAAGGCAGCGTCATGGCCATTGCCTGGATTAGTTTTGACCAATTAATTTCAGAATTTCGCAGCCCGCCATATGCCATTTCCAGATGCATGAATTGCCCACTGGCAGAATTGGCATAGGAATAACAAGGATCAGCACTATTATTCAACAAACGCCCCTGGGTATTTGTACGGGCAATTAAGCGAGTCCAATTCTGATCCACATGTGCAACTTTAAAGGTCAATTCCGGATCAACAATAGCCAGGTTATCCCTTAAATTAAGCAGATAATCATGATTATCTGGCGTGTATTGAGTGCCGTTACTCATGATAATATCCGGATCGCTATCACCTTTGGTAAAACCATGCGGCTGAATAATCAAATTTTCCGAATCATCTTCATACAGGACTTCAGTAGCAATATGCAGCGGCCCCAGCACAACATGGGCCATATCACTATAGCGATAAGCAGCGCTGGTATCCGAGCAGGCCGTGGTTGTCCCATCACAGGGAGTGAAATTCGTCCCATTACAACGATGCGTACCTGCAACGAAAAAAGCCCGGGCCGAACATTGCTGAAAAAGACGAATTCCAAGATTCCCGGTATTTCGATCATAAACCGGATGTGGACTTTCGACGATTAATTTTGGGCGCATGGCAGCATCATTGAAAACGTAAGTACCCCAGTGTCGTGATGTTGATGATGGATTTCTTTCCAGAACATGATAGGTAATCCCATCCGGATCGATGACATTCGCAACCCGGTAATTCAACGTTTGGGCGAGTGAATGGGCACTGAGATAGTTTTGTTCCACCATCAACAGGATAACCTGCGCCCAAGTCTCCCTTGAACTGGAACCGGGCTGAAGATATTCACCGGTCCCATTTCCATTCGGCAATGTCGTTATAATACTATCTATATGTGTACAAAGATCATCATAGAGTGTGATTTGACCATGTAATTGGCATGACAGAATTAATACAGTAATACCGATTATTAAACAATTTATCTGCTTTAATATTTTATCGTTCATGCCCACTTCATTTATTCAATCCTTAAATATTATTTCAATAATACAATACGCTGGTTATGTTGTGCTCCCCCCATGACAACATTTAAAATATATACACCTGAGGAAAGGTCGTTTACAATAACGTTAATATTATAATCACCCACTGACAATTCTCTTTCCATCACATTACGAACTTGCCGTCCTCTTAAATCATAGATAGACATCGAGACCGACATATTTTCATTTAAGATAAACGGTATCTTAAATGAATTATTAAAGGGCATGGGATAGGCCTTTGATAAAATATAAGCGGCCAAAATAACATTACCGATAGCAGTATTCGAATTATATACGATTTCAACTCTATCATCAGTATATATTGTTTCTTCACCGGAGTAATCAATACTTGACAGATAGTAGGCATAAATTGTATTGATTGTGATATTTTTATCAATATAGGAATAGTGTGTTGAATCGCTAGTTGTTCCTTGTCCTTCCAATGTCTCAGCTGACAGATAGCTAGCTATTTCCTCCATGTCGGTTTCATAACTCTCAACAACTGTCGTACGATATATACAAAAACCCAGGTTTTCGATTTCCGATGCAGTTGTCCAAGTCAATACAATACCTTCACTTTGACTTTCTGCGATAAACGATTCTAGGATTACCGGCAGCGAATCATCCCTGAAACTGGCCGCTGTCCACCGGCTAAAAGCATTGATACCGGAAATAGAAATCTGATTATCTGTAATATTTACAGAACCACCCTCCTGTGTCCAACTCAATCCGCCATCAGTTGATCTATATAAAACCAAACCAGATTCGGATATATCGTTCAGTTCACTTTCATCATAGTGAAAAACCATCGTTGCATTCAAATCAGTATTATCACCAGGTGAAATATCGTAGAAGCGTTTAATACTTTGATATCCATCAATCGTTGAAGCTGTTCTGGTAGTTCTTGATACGGTAGTCGATCCCGGAGCTGCACCCGTGGCATTTATTTCTACGCCAATACCGCCAAAACTGTTCGTGGCATTTTGAGTAACGGATCGGGTAGTCAGAATTTTTCCAACTAACGTGTTACCGGAAGATTCAATTAATTCCGCCGTTTCGGCTAATTCAATGGTAACATCCTCATCGGTATTATCAACGGAACCGGAATTAACCCGAACAGCGCCGCTGACGGTCAATGTTCGTCCGACATCCAATGTATCAAGTATTACAACAATTGCAGAATTGTTGATGATTAATTCATTAATGATGCTTCGATCAGCACCAAGATACCAGATCTTTTTAGCGCTATCGGTAGTGTATTTCATTTCAATATTATAATAATTAATATCGACAATAGTCTGATCGGAATCTGACAAACGGGAATAGCGAACAGTCCCCTGATTTTGGGAAAAAGTTGGCATAACCGGTACCGAACTCGTGGCCTCGTAAACACCGCCGGACTGAAGTGCCACCTGGGTTCCGGAATACCAGACATCCGTATTCAACGAATTTGTCAGTGTACCACCATTTTTAATCATCACAGTCCCGGCATCAAATTTTCCCGATCCCATATTACCAGACGAATAGTACGGAATCAACAGAACACCACCATTTTCAATGTCAATATCAGATATGCGAATACGGTTTGAACTGGAAGATGCCAAAATGGCTAACCCATTAACCGTCATTTTCCCGATACTCTGCATATCAGAACCAGATCGGGCAATGATCTGAGAATATCGACCGAACATTTCAAAAGTCCCGCCACTTTCTATCTTGATTCCCGGATATGCATAATCTGATCCGTTAAAACTGCGACCGTTGATATCAAAGTCAACCGGAACCTGGAAAGTACCACTTATAATTACCAGGGAATCAGACAAGTTTAACTTAGAATCAGAAGAGCCGGCAAATGTCACCAGACCATTGGTTTTATCAACTTCGATCTTCTTAAAAAAGGCCATATCCGTATCAGTATTACTGTCACCAATATTCCCGATGATCTGCGTTTCCGCTGTACCGGTGAATCTTAATGCTGCGCCATCAGTCCAGCTAGAAAAAGGTATATGAGATGTTGAATAGGGTATAAAATTACCGTAGATACTTAAAACACTATTCGCTGTTCCGAAGTTCAATTTAGAGGTTAATGATCCGAAAGTTAGGATATTACATTTTGAATCTGCACTATTGATCGTGACAGTAATTCCGTCATTAATCGTAACATCATTTTCTTCGGTCGGTATTGATGCAAAGCCGGCG
>CAZAKB010000030.1:0-19689 GCA_964485475.1 uncultured bacterium | reverse complement strand
GGGATTATCGTTATTATCAGGATCGATTCCGGTCCGCGAATTGAAACCGACTGTCCGACTCACCATTGAACCGGTAATAAAGATTTCATCAAAATCAAGTTCCGTATCCGGTACACTAACTTTTACACAGGTAGAATCCGCCACATAATCGAAGTCAACTTCATAAGCATTCAAATCGTTGTAAGGCAAAAGTTCAATTGGATTTTTAGCTTTGTCTTTACTGATACTTGTACCATTAAGGTCTTTGTATAATTCAAAATGAAGGTGTACGGTATTAATTTCGTAACCGGATTTTCCCATAAAGGCAATTGTATCAAGAGTGTTAACTGTATCACCGACTGAAAAGCCATTAAAACCATTCAGATGTAAGTATGAATTGTGCCGCGGTTCTCCATCATCGGAATCAATTTGTACCAACATCCAACTTCCAAATCGGGCACGATCCGTCCCGGCTGTTTGGGTTGAATCTTCGAACCTAACCACTACTCCCGGACGAGAAGCAAATATCGGCGTATCCAACAGACCATTAAAATCCATACCTCGATGAAAATCATAAACGCCGTTTAACAGACGAGGACCAAAAGGCGCTACTGATTTAACATAATCTGTAGAACCTGTCGTTGGGAAAACGGTGTGTATTATCTTAAATGCGGCGTTGCTTTCATCACTGATCCCGCTTATACCCACATCGGAAATACGTACTTTTCCCCGCCAGGTTCCGATTGCCGGAACCGTCCAGGTATATGAATTAATATTTGTAATGTGTGATTCGATCACTGTCCAGGAAGTACCGTTATCAATTGAGTACTCCAATTTGACATTGTTGATCGTACCGGTAGTCTGCCAGGTAATTGTATAAGTTGAACCTGCCGTTAAAACTTCATGTCCATTTGGCGAAGTAATGATTAAGCCGGTCTCGGTGTAAAATACGGCACCAATCGCATCGGACAGTTTCTTGCGGGCAGCCTCTGAATCTCTCAAACTTAATGCCTGCTCGATATGAATAAATCGACCACTTGTTGAGCTTGCGCTGCTCGTGCAAGGATTACTGCTGTTATTGATCAAACGTCCCTGCGTATTGGTCAGAGCCACCAAACGGTCCCAATCGGTATCAATATGGGCAATTTTAAATGTCAAAGCGTCATCAATCACCAGTAAACTGTTACGAATTAAAGCCAAATAGTCCGGCGATGGCGTATAGTGGGTGCCATTGCTCATAATCAGGTCCGGATCATTATCACCTTTCGCAAAACCATGAGGCTGAATGACAATCAGATTGTCAATATTGTTTTCAAATACTTCCGTCGTAATTTGTAATGTACCATCAACATTATGCGGTTGATCGGAAATTCTATAAGAACCACTTGAGCCACAGACCGAGCTGGTACCACTACAATCGCTTTCCGTCTCACTATTACACCTGTGAGTTCCACTAATATACAATGCAACACAGTCCTGGTATTGGAAAATATACGTTCCTTGGAGTCCGGTATTCATATCGTATTTCGGATGAGGTGCCTGAATAAAGAGCCGCGGCCGGGATGCTGACGGATTATAAACAAACATTCCCCAGTAGTTTTCCGATAAACTTTGCTTCTCAAGGATATAATAGGTTCGTAATGTCGTATTGTCGCTGAATATCACCAGTCTGTACCCAAAGTCGTCTGCATAGCTATTGGCCAGCGAGTAGTTCCCCTGTAAAATTTGAGTGACACAATTTTCCCAGGCAGTTGCGTCAGACGTGGACGGATGGTGATAATTATCGTCACCGGCACCGGGAAGTCCGGATAGAAAACCCGATACATAATCCGATAAATTTCCCGATGCTGAAGTTTGAGAAAATGCGGTCAGTGAACCAAAAATAAGCAGACAGAGTAGGTAAAATAATACCCTGCTTTTCAGATTATTTAATACCGGTTTTATCTGCTTTATCATTAAAAAATATCCTTAATAGTACTAAGTTATTCTAAATTATTTCAGCAATACAATCCGCTGGATATTCCACGCGGCACCGATATTAAACCTGACAAAATAGATTCCCGAAGAAAGATTGCTTGCATTGTAATGTATCGAGTACCTGCCAGTTTGCATTTCATTGTTCATAATATTGGATACGACTCGGCCATTGATATCATATATTGAAATTGAGACATACATGGCTTCATTCAATTCAAAGGGAATCGTTAACGCCGCATTGAACGGATTCGGGTATGCCATCTTCACTTTATAGGAGTTTGCAATTTGTATAGCATCTGCGGGAATACTGATCATGACTTTCTTGTCTTTATGAATTGTCTCTTTTCCGGCATAATCAACATCCGCCAGATAGTATACATAACTCATCCCAGACACGACTTTGGAATCGGTATATGTATAATCCGTAGTACTGCTGGTCGAACCCTGGCCAAGCAGGTCATCTTCTGATAAATAACTGACCATTTCCTCAATATCGGATTCATTTTCCGAATACACCGGCGCACGGTAAATGACAAAGCCCTGATTTTCGAGTTCCGAAGCGGTACTCCATGACAAATCCACACCGCTTTCTGTGACTTTCGCAGAAAAACTTTCAAGAGTCACCGGTAGGGAATTATCACCGGTTTCACCAGCTGTCCAGCGACTAAAATCGCTTATTCCACTCAATGTAATTGTATTGTTATCCGTATTGACACTTCCACCTTGTGGACTCCAGATTGAACCGTCGTTGTCGGATTTATAAAGAACCAGACTTGATTCAGAGAGATCATTTAGTTCGCTGTCATCGTAATGAAATACCAGCGTGGCATTCAGTCCGGTATTCGTTCCAGGAGTAATATCAAACCAGCGTTTGATACCCTGATTATCACCGCCGGTTGAAGCAGTTCCAGTTGTTCTTAAAACGGTCGTGGCACCGGGCGCCGCACCTGCAGCATTGATCTCCACTCCAATGCCGCCAAAAGTATTATTCGTACTTTGGGACAAAGTTCTTGTTGTTTGAACATTTCCAATAATTGTATTTCCAGCTGGTTCAGTTAGCGTAGCACTTTCGCCAATGATAAGTTTGAAACTACCTGTTTTTAGAGTTCCACCTGATAATTCTACACTGTTATTAACCGTAATATTTTTTGTAAGAGTCACATCCTCATCACCGGACAAAATGAGTTTATCAATTATACCGTCAGCTGGAATTTCGTTTCCAATATCGATGTCATAACTTGTTGATATATATTCTATTTCTTTTATCCCCAAAAATGTCGGAACTGTTGATAATTCTCCGGAGGCCCTGCGAATAGAAGCACCATCGGCAATCGTAACGGTATTCACATCTTCATCAATTGTCCCTGAAGAGATGGTCAAATCGCCATTGACCTGAATACTTTTATCAAGAGTAACCGTCTGATCACTTATAATGACAGTTAAATCATTGATTTGTGAAGGTAATTCTGCACCTGTTGTAACACTAGTGCTGGTACTCCAGTAAAGAACATCCACAGTGCCAGTCAGAGTCGGCGCATTGGTGATGGTTCCGGTTGCCCTGGAAATCGTAGCGCCATCAGCCATCTCAATCGTTACTTCAGCATCCGAATTGTCCACACTACCGCTGGTCAGCCTTAACGTTCCCCCAATCGTTAATGTGTAAGCAGCGTCTGCCGTAATTACTGCCTCTGCACTGTAACAATTGGTAAATTCGCCGCTGATAACTCGATTTGCACCCAGCGTCCAGTTCTTTTTGGTACTACTCTCTGCATATCTGAATTCAAGATCATGATAATCCATATCGACGATGGTCTGGTCGGAACTGGTTAATGTTCTAGCATAAAGAACTGAACCATTATTTGTAATATTTGGCGGAAATGATGTCGTACTACTTGTAGTCTCAAAGACTCCTCCGTCATTGATAACCAGAGTTGTTGGGGTTGTTGAATTAACATACCATATATCTGTAATCAGTGAATTCGAAATCGTACCACCTGATTTTATTGTAACAGTACCTGGATTTAAACAATTTTCTGTATATCCCCTTCCAGTTTCAATAATAAATTCACCCCCATCTTCAACATCAATACCATCGAAATTCAACAAATTAGAAGAACCGGTACCTAGATACGCACTCCCATATATAATAACTTTGCCGATTTTTTTTGAATCTTCACTACTGTTGGTTCCTCGTCTAATATGAGAATAAGATCCAACTGTTGTAAAAATACCACCTTCATAGATTGTAATAGTTGGTGATGCCGCGCTGCCTTCTACTGTTCTGCCCTCTAGATCATCTTTATAACCCAGTTCAAAAGTACCATTAATCACTTCCAAACTTGTCCCAATTCCTAGAAAATAATCGTTAGATCCTGAACTAGTACCACCTGTTGTAAATTTACCTGATGATTTATTAACGACAAGTTCATTAACACAAAATATATTTGTCGATGAACTTGAACTCCCAGATGTCAAGCCATTAAAAGTTTGTGTCTCAGCGTCACCGTAAAAAATCAATTTTTTACCCGCAGTCCAAAGACTTCCGCTGTCATTAAATGGATTGTTACTAGTATAAGTATCAACTACATTAAAATCACCATAAATCTTCAAGTCGTCATTTAATCCAAGCTTAGCGGTATTATCTCCGAACGAAATATCTTTACAACTTGCTTCAGCGTCCACAGTCACCGTATGTCCCGCAGCAATGACAACATCATCACTACTTGTTGGAACACCGTTGTCCCAAGTATCCGAATCACTCCAATTTCCACTCTGCACAGAGGTAATTTGTGCCGGTGCTACAATAGCAAAAGTCATTAAGATAATTACTACGATAAAAGTTTTGATTTTCATCGTCCCCTCCTTTTAATGTTTCCCTTAGAATTCTGTCTGTCAGTGGTTCTTTTCTGGATTATGTTGTATCCAACAACAAGCCCGATAATGAACACAATAGCCAGAGTAGAATGAATTTTATTAGCCTTTTCGATATGATGCACCCGGTGGGATGCATTAAATTGCATTCCTGGATCGATATCAATCTCATAATCCGAAGCCAAATCCTTAATATTTAAAAGATGAATAAATGGAATGTTTTTTTCACTGATTCGGGCAATGATTCCTCGTCTATAACTATCATTGATAATTGGTCGTATATTGAGGCCATTGGGAATAGTCGATGTATTTGTGCAATACCCTAATGCCGCCTGGTTCCCGCCAATATTTACCAGGAGTTTAATATTTCTAGATAATAGAAAATCTGTCTTTTTCATGATCGATTCGTCTAAATCAGCCGAAATAAACAGAGTCATTCCATTTCTTCGGGCGGCTTCTTTTAAATCCTCAACACCATCTTCCATCAGGCCGCCGCCGTTGTCGTTTTCCGCACCAATGGTCATGATTTCACTTTTAAAATGGAGTAAATTCGATTCATTCAGCCAGGTTTCCATATCCGCCCAGTTTGCCATTGGCTGGTTCGCACCATACATCGATGCGCCCAATGAACTAAGCACTACGACATTTACATCCATTATCTCTGTTGCTGCCAGGGTCGAAATCGCCAGCGCCGGGAAACTACCAGAGAGAACTAGTCCAATGGTATCACCCGGTACAATCTCCGCCTCATTCAGCCATAACACGATCAAGCCGGCAAACTCCGGGTTAAGACTGATACGTTTGGCTTCCAACGAACCCAGGGTTGTGGTGATTTCCGTAAAATCTTCACCCAGCATCCAGCCATTTGCATAGCCATTTTGCAGTGGATTATATATCCCATTTTCTGTTTTCTTCTGCTTGATCAGATCAAAACACTGCTGTGTTAATTTTTCTGCCTCCAATTGTTGATTGATGCATGGTCGTCTCTCATACTCCACAGAATTTTTCCTTACCAAGAAAAGTAATATTAACGCAATAATGGCTATTACCGGTAAAACATAGCGACTATTTCCCTTTTTGGATCTCATCTCAATGGATAACCATAATAATTAGACTTATCAAAGCAGTAACAATTGTAATCGCGCTAATCGTCGGTAAAACTTTTTGTCGCATCATCTCGTTAGCAATCAGGCCGGGAATAATATAGCCGATGGAATGAATTTCCAGGTTCAGATCGCCAATTGACCCAAACAGTGATTCAATGCTGATTTTCAGGGCAAAGCCCAGCACCATTGCCAGTAAAAGTCGGCGCCGTCCGTATATGATTAAATGATTGCTCAAAAATATTAGAATTCCCCAGACAAGAAATGCAATTCCCAGCGTTGTGATAATACGTTCCGGGAAGAAGATAAATAGTGAAAAATAGGCCGGCGCGATAACACCTCCGGCCGAAATCCCGGTCAATTCATAAAATAAAAAACCAACAATAAGACCAATGAAATAATACTCGACAATCATATATTATTGCTTCCGTGTTTTTTAATTTCTTCAAGAAGTCGTAGCGCCTTGCCGGCGATATTTGCCATTCCAATCAGTTGGATTTCCTGCTCAAAACCATCTGTTACGATTTTAAAAAGTTGATCGATGTCGTTTCCATTCCAGGTAATTATTGACTCTTTGGAAACCGGTCCCGGTAACAACAGTTGTTTCATTTTGCTCTGATGATCACCCATAATGATAAATTTCTTAAAGATGTTCTGTTCACAAAGCCATTGCGCAAACTGTACGGATCGTAACGGCCGGTCTCGACGCGTATTAATCAATGCAACCACCGGCAACTCTGAATTGATATTTTTTTCAAAAAAAGTAATGAGAGATGGAATATCATTGACAGCAAATGAATTAATGAAATGAATTTTTTTATTATCAATAGTGTTACATATAATGATTGTATTGTTAATCTGAGAATCTATATACGACAGAATACTTTTCTTTGCGCCTTCAGCCTGAATTCCCATACACTCACAGGCGCAAATTGCCAGGTTTATATTATCGGTAAACACACCCGGATATTTTATAATTTCATCATCCTTTACAAAATTACTTGGTTTTATCCAACGGGCACCAATCTCAGTGGCACGCGCAACAATCTTTTCACTGAAATCGGATTTACTGGCAACAATATATTCCACACCGGAAGATATGGAACTTATCAAGGCATCCGCATGTTCATTAATATCCTTCCCCATACTCTCGAAATGATCATCGCGAATATTGGTCAGCACAGTAACATTCGGTTGAAAAAATCGGGATTCAACTTTCTGTAATTCCGGATCAATGGACATACATTCGAGAACGAGTGTATCACAATTTTTTTTAACCGCCCGTCTGATTGTGGAAAATTGTTCCTGTATTCTTGCTGGTCCCCGACGTTTTAATAGAATTTTGCGCATCGAAGCATCAATGAAAGTCGGCAAAATACCGGTTATTTTTCCGCAGGCATGATCGGTGTTCGCTTGCAATACAGCACAAATATATTCAGTAACCGATGATTTTCCCCTGGTGCCGTTGACATGAATACGCCACGGTAAATGCTTTAATGCATTGGCTACGGATACCCTTTCCCAAATAAGCAGTAAAAGTAGTACCAAAACTAGTGCACTACTAAAAAAGAAAAGGTGATTCACCGTAAAGTTCATTAATAACCCTCTGCGATTCCTCCACGACGTTTATCGGCTGCTCCATAGTAAGTTTGTGTCCTCGGATCGACTAAAATCAATTGAGCACCGCCAAAGAATAGATCCAGGTTGCCATATTGCTTAATATTGTGACCTTTTCGTTTGAGTGATTTAATGACTCCTTCCGAAATGCCGCCTTCGACATGCAGGTACTCATCAAATTTTTGACAATAAAAACGGGGTGCGTCATTCACTGCCTGCGCCGAATAGGAAAAATCAATCCCATTCACGATCAATTCAACAACCGTTGAAATAATCCGGCCGGCACCTGGTGATCCTACAACCATATAAGGCTCATCATTTTTCAAAATAATCGTCGGCGAAATTGAACTGCGTGGCTGTTTGTTTGGTGCAACGGAGTTGACTTCGGACGTGGAAGAAAAATTCGACATGCCACAATTGAGTAAAAACCCATCGACCATTATTCCCGATCCGAAAAATGTACCCAGCGTCTGAGTCAGCGAAACAGCGTTTCCATCTTTATCAATAATGGACATATGGGTCGTGTGGCCGTCATATTCCTCATAGTCATCTTCATCGACGATGATCGTATCTTTTACGGCCTTTTTCAAAACTTGCTTTGTTTTTATTTTTTTCCGGCTGCCCCAACTGTCAAACATGTCTTCGCTCCAATCCTCAGAACCGGAATTCTCATCGTCAACGTCATCGCTCCACTGATAATCTTTGTTCTCTTTAACACCTGACTCAGTTCTCGCTGAAGTGCGGTTGTACTTAAACGGATTCCCAGGTTTGGTATCGCTGTATTTTCGTGGTTCAGCACGATAGGGATTTATATCATGGTAACGCCCCAAGGCAAAATCTTTTGAAACAATTCCTCGAATCGGGACCTCCCCAAAAAGCGGATCTTCCATAAATGTAAAACGGTCTGTGTAGATTCGTTTGAAAGTTTCCGCCATTATATGAAGTGTCTGAGCAGATTCGGAATAATGCCCCTTCTTTGTCAGATTTTCATTTTCCAAAATATGAAGTGCTTCAATAACAGAGGCACCCGATTGGGGCGGACCCGCTGCGATAACGTCGTATCCACGGTAATTTCCCTGCACCGGTACACCAATCTGCGCATAATAATTTTGCAGGTCTGCAAACGTCATCACACCACCGCCATTATTTATCCGGGTCACTAAATCCTTTGCAATGGAACCACCATAAAACCCATCACGACCGTTTTCGGCAATAAGTTCAAGCGTATGCGCCAAGTTCTCCTGCACCAATATATCGCCTTCCATCCTTGGAAATCCTTCTTCCGTGAAAATCGAAGCCGATTCGGAATCTTCAAGTGTAATCTGGTAATTATCGAGCAGGATTCCAGCCAGCGTACCATCAATTTCAAAACCATCCCGCGCATAGCGAATTGCTGGTTCCATGACCTGTTGGCGATCCATTGTACCATACCGTTCCAAAGCCGTCAATAATCCGTCAACCGTTCCCGGAATCAGGACTGCTTTTGCCGTGTGTCGATCTAATTCGGAATTGTAATTAATTTTATCCACTTTCTCGGAAGCTTTTTGATAATAGTTGATGTATATTGATTCCTTTATATCATTTAACCAGATGACCATTGCTCCACCGCCTCCGACTCCCGATGCATCGGGTTCAACCACTCCGATGGCAAAGGCCGACGCAACAACAGCATCAATGGCATTACCGCCCTGTTTCAAAATGTTCAAGCCGGCTTCTGTTGCTAATGGGTGTGCTGTTGCCACCATCCCTTGTTTGCCAGAAGCAATATTGTCTGTAGCATATAGATTAAACGAATAAATAAGGATAAGCAGAAATGTTAATATCCCTGCTTCAATAATATTTTTAAAATGTCTACTTCTCATATAATTTTCTTACTATTTAAAAAAATTCTTTAAAGGCTCGCCCGCAGCAACAATTTTTGGTACTAACGTCAAAGGAATATTCTTTTCCGATGCAATTTTTGTAAAAAGTTGGTCTTCATTACCCTGCTCAACAACAATCATCGCTTTCGCATACTGGGCAACTTCTTCAATGAATTGATCCGATTGGCCATATCGTCTCGCATTACCACCAATGTGTACTAATACAACCGGGATATTCTGCTCATTTGCCGCTGCTAATAAGGCTTTGACCCGATTTATTTCATCTGCAGCACTGACACCTGCAGCGCCTAAACCTTTTGAACTAAAACCCGGCACAACAATTAATGTTTTAATTCCATCAAGATTTTTTTCGGTAGCAATAAGTTCTACTATATTTTCAATCTGGGCTCTTTTTGCCAACATACCAACTAATTTTACATCCGCACTTTGTCCGGCTGATGAAATGAGTACCGGTGCCTGAAATAATGGTTCAGCCAATAACACAGTAGTAGCAAAAATTGTTAAACTGATTACTACCAATGCAGTCTTCATTAATTTCTTCCTCATATCTTTACCTCTCTTCTTTACTATTATTGAAAATATTCTTTTAATCCATTTGTCATGATTTCATCATATTCCGGCAAACCGGAAAATTCAAACATCTGTCCCGTATCAGCCGTCTCATTATAGACGGAAATGATCTCTTTAAATCCTTGTAAATGCCTGCCCACACGACGTTCAAGGGGCTCTCCGGTATCGGCTTTATATACGATTCGCAATGCACCGGTTTCCTGGGCCTGCTGATATTGAATACTTTTACCGTAACGGATTAGGTCTTCATTGGTTTTACCACGTAACCGTCCCTGAATCGGATTGGAAGTTTCCATTAAAAACGGGTAGGCATCCGTATAATCACCCCATTCCCGGTGACTCAATCCATGAAAATTTATTGGAGAAAGTTCCGGTGCATAATTGAGCCCCTTCATTTCCAGGTTCATCACCGCCATCAGTGCCAGTTCCTCACATTTTTCATGATAGACAATTGCATTGATGATGGGAATTTCAGGAGCAGCTTCGTGCAGATCAAATGCCAAGGTAATCTTCTCTTTCTTTAGTAACTCCATAATCGCATAAGCAACTTTTTCTGTAAAACTGCCGTTCTCCCGTCCGGGATAGGCACGGTTTAAATTTCGGGTTTCAAAACCGGATAATTTTTGGCCAGACGGAAAATGTGAATAAACCAGCGGATCAGGCCATTGATCCAGCGGATTTGAAACCCGCGAACCAAAACGAAATCGGCGTTCTCCGTATTTTGATTGAATATGATAATATTCCGGACACCCTTCAAAGGGATCAGTGCAGGTGAAACCGCTGTTGCATGCCCGTGGAATAACAAAAATGCGGCCGGTTGATACCTGAATATTTTCCAAAACGAGTGCTGCAGTCAGGAACGAAGCCGGCTCGTTTGGATGTGTTCCTCCAAGTAATAAGATAGATGCACCCGGTTTGCCCGAATCAAACACATAGATTTCGGTATCACCGTTTCCACCCTTTAAACGGGAATTATAGTTACTCAAATACTGAATTTCCGACAATCCATCGGATGGATAAAGTTTATCTGGATGATGCATTTTAATAAGATCCAGTGCAGCAATTATATCAATAGCCAGTACTGCTGTAAGTATTATTATGGTCTGTATTATATTTTTTTTCATCAACACACTCATTTGATTTGCAAAATTCTTAGAATAAATGGTAAAAGTACCATCGCATAAGCAATTTTATTCCATATTTTCGGTTCATCAATAAGCTCAGCAATTACAATTGCGGTGATAATAACAACAATTCCAATGTAAATCCAATAAAGCACAAAGCCTCCTTTAAAACGCCCGGTTAACAATTGGTTCTTCAAAAAGAATTACCAATAATCCAACAACTAATATCATTCCAATAGAAACAAAACTGAAGCGAAGCAGTTTGAAGTAGTTTCTCTCTTTGATCATCTGCGCAACATAGGCAAGTTGCATCGAGGTTAGAATAAATGGTAAAAGAACCATCGCATAGGCAATATTTTTCAATATTTTCAACACGCCAAGAAACTCAGCAATTCCAATTGCTGCGATAATAACAACAATACCTATGCCTATCCAGTATAGCACAAAACCTCCTTAAAAAATCAGATTAGCGATTGGCTTGGCAAAAATTATTATCAATAGGCCGACAATTAAAATCATCCCGATGAACACAAAACTAAAGCGTAGTAATTTGAAGTGATTTTTCTCTTTGATCATCTGGGCAGCATAAGCAAAAAGCATCGAAGGCGGCGGCATTAAGTCACCAACCGACGCCATCAACGAAAGCGCAGCCGTCACAACTATCGCATTCTTCGTACTGAACACATAGACTAATGGCACACCGATTACCGATGCTGCGGCATAGGCTGAGCCAAAGAATGGCATGATAAACGCCGCCAGATATTTTATCTCTTCCGGCAGCCGTAACGAATAAACCGATATCCATCCCCGCACACCGGTCAGGGTGAGAATTTGTAAAAACATCCCGACACCGACAAGGATCGAAATTACCGGCATGGCCGTCCGAATTGCAGAACGGACCGTTGGTATTACTTTGAACCGTTCTCCGGTCCACAGACCTAATATGGCGCCTATCATGAATATCAGCGGCACACCAAGATGAAATACATGTTCCGGAATAGTATTCTCCAGAACCAGGTAACCAATCACAAATATTACCGGGACAAACAGTTTGATACCATGTTTCTTGAAAACCGGCTTCGGTAGTTTATCCAGGACAACATCAATTTCAAAATCATGCATATATTTATAGCGAAAAATCAAACTGATAATAATTGCCAACGGAACCGAAGCAATAAAGAGCGGCCAGCCAAAACCAATATATGGCATATCCACACCGCCACCAATTATCATTACCGGGATACATATCGGCGGAGCGATTTCTCCCAGCACAGCCAATAACGCAATAAATGATCCAGCTGCGATTTTTGGCATCCCCATCGCCAGTAATGCCGGAATAACCAGGGCACCTGTCGTTAATATACACGCCGATGAAAGTCCCGTCAACATTCCAGGAAACATTATAAAAATGCCAATGACAATAAAAAGTAATGCTGGCCAACGGTAAAGTTTTTTTATCATCCAGTAACTAATTGTTGAAAGCACCCCTGTTTTTTCTGCTATCTTCATAAAAATCATCGCAGTTGCAATTATCAGAATAGCTTCCATAAAACCAAATCCGCCTTCGACTAGATGACGAATTGCCAAACCTTCACCGCCTGCCAAGGCACCTATTACAGCAGCCATCATCAACGACACACCTGCGGGTATCTTAAAAACGAAAACGCCAAGGGCGAACATTCCCAGCATCAGAAGTAATATAATCGGTTCACTAATCACAAATTATCCCTTGTCTAAAATTTTACCTGTAATTCCAGCATATAACGAACACGAGAAACCCGGTCTTCGGACCAGGCAACAACACCGCTGTTATTAATATCCTTGTCTTCACCATTCGGCATATCTTCGGAATAACGGAAATGAAGACGGGCCTGTTTACTGAGATTGTAATACAATTTTACTGCGAATTCATCATCAAACCGATTATAATCGTCATTGTCGATATATTCGTCAATCATGACATAATCAAATTGCAGTCGTAGTTTCGGCATCCATTTAGTAATGAAATAAATCCGGTTATACCAAATCCGACATCCCTCAAGATTCTTGCCGTCATACGGATAGCAACTTCCCAATATCAATCCATCCACATATCCTGTCCGGCTGCCCCAATAAAAAGCGGGATACGCAGGACTGAATTGTTCAACCTTCTCCGTGGAAGCATCATCCCCCTGGTATGCCGCATAGCGGGTTTCAATTTTTACCGAACGAAAAAATGCCAGCGGCTGACGATAGCTAATCCCAGCCATATACCCCAGACCGCCTTTTTCCGGTAAACCGGAAGCAGTATGAAATTGCTGATAAGCAAACTCAGAAAAATATTCTAATCTACCTTTGATTCTATCACCTGTAAATCCGCAACCAAGAATCTGGTTATCATTATAAATTCCCCGCTGTTTATCAAGAATGTGATATGCAATTACATCATTATCCAGAATTGGAAATCCGAGGCGTGTCGCATACAACTGATCGGAACCAGGATCCGGATACAGTCCGCTTTCAGACACATTCTGTTCGGTAATGGCAGCCAGCGAAGATAAGGTAAAAACGCCAAACGATAAATCAACCCGGACGCCATCAAAACCATCAATCAAATAATAGGAATCACCGAGTGAGAGTCCTTTGCCAATCGAAAAATCCTGCCGGCCGACTCGTAAACGGGCAACATCAAAGAACATGAAGTCAGGCTGTACCACATCGGCAAAAATTTTAGTGACCCCATAATACATCTTCCCGGTTCCCGCGATATTCCGCACAGGTGATGTCGGATTATTATCCATAAAAATCAAGGCCTCCGACTGGAATTTTATATTCTTACTAATCGGTGCTTTCATCCGTAAATGGCTGGCGTAACGAAAATAATTCTCTTTATCACGATTATCCATCGCCTCTGAAAATGTATCGCTATACCAGCGCATCCGAAAATCACCTTCAAAACTAATCTGAGCATATCCCAGCGTAGGTAATACTGCTAATCCAAGAAGTAAATATGTAAACAACCTCATTTTCATTATTATCACCTACTCCTTCGTAAACATCAGACCGGTTGGTTTGGCATCACCGCGATTGGGAACCTCATACGTCCGAACAACATTGCCGTTAAAATCCACCTGGAATATGTAATCATATTCATATGTGCTGTTGGAAAACCAGAGATTAACACCATCATAGGCCATTCCTGTCGGATAGCGATTATCAATTGTACCATTTGGAGGAACGGGCGTTTCAAAACAGGCATTCCACTTATCTTCATCAGCTAAATAAACATATATCGAGTCGGTTACGTAATCATTACAATACAGATCATCCCCGACAAATACAATCCCCCTGGCGCCAGTCCTAGGAGTATTAATTGTATCAATCACTGTTCCATCAGATGGATTCAATGCATAAATAAATTCATCATTTAATGCCCACAAATAGGTTCCATCGGAACATATCTCTCGAACCGTCCCCTGTTGATTGGGTGGTGCCGAAAAGCTGAGTTCAGTACTCAATTCTTCACCGGAAACATCAATTCGATAAATTTTATCATCGGAACCGGCTGAAGCGAGCCAATAATTTGTCCCGTCAAAATCAAGCCCTTGAGCAGATCCACCAGGCGCAATTTCCAACAGATTCCAACGCTGGACGATGCTAAAATCGGACACCTTCACTTTATACAGTGAATCGGATTCTGTATCCGTAAACCAGAAATAACCATTGCTTGGATCGTAATCAGAGATTGTAATACCATCGATCAGATTTCCGGACTGTCCATCAAAATTTGTGATTATCACATCATACTGTCCAATTTGAGCTGTAGAAGTTACAGATATATAAACTGTCAGTTCTGCAGCGGAAATAAAATGGAGTGAATCAACAGTAATGTCATCTGTACCAAAACTACAATTCAGACCGGTCCTGTCAATAAATCCTTTCCCGAAAACACCCAGTTCTTTCGTTTCCCCGGGAATTACAGTATTGGGAGTTATACTATAAATTTCAGGAGCCTGAAGCGCCAGGAAATTGCGATCCGTCCAGACTATCGGACCCGGCGATTCATAGGGCAATTCAAACATATTGATAACTTCCCCATCCTGCTCTAATTCATAAAGCAAATCCGCCGTATCGCTACTGTTGACAAGCCAGAATGTTTTTCCACTGTAGTATAATCCGATTGGAAACGTAAAGGATTCCCCGCGCGCCGGAACAGGAACCTCAAACACCTCTTCAATCATTCGTTTGTCAAGGCGCAAACGGTAAACTTTATCGACGTCTTTATCCGTAAAATACAATCCTTCAGGGATACTGCGGCCATAAACATCAGTATTTTCTGGAACATAGGTCAATCCACGGGGTTCCGGACATGGCAGAGTGTATTCATTCAACACGGAATCACCATCTATATCCAACTCGTATAATGTCGCCGGCATACTATACGTAACAGATCCACTGTTGAGTGCCCAAAGGCGTACACCATCATAAGCAATATCGCGCACAACTCCCTTTTCATCAGGAGGTGCAGTCAACTTACCTACAACATTGACAGATGTGGAATCTATTCCGACTTTAAAAATCTGATCATCATTTCCAGCAATACTGATCCATAAATAGTCACCGTCGTATGTAATACCCTGAAGACTGGCGTCAAGACTATCAACAGAAATGGCGCTTAAGTCCCAGGAATTGATAACGGCTAAATCCGTATTTAGCATTATTAAGCGGCATGTACCTGAGTCAAGAAGATAAAGATAATCGTTCTCCTGATTAATTCCATTATCTCCACCATCATTAATAAATGGTAAATCACACCCGGTAATCCAAAACAGGCCAAGCAGCAACAGGATTAATAGTTGATATTTTAGAAATTGTCCGATCCAATTTCCCCGAAAGCAAATTTTGTTACTTATCAGATTCATATAATCAGATATTTCCTTTCTTTCAGTTAATTTATTCACGGCCTTCTTTTCCATATGCTTTTCACAAAACTGGGTTAGCGTAATTACGTTAATCAATATAGCCCCCAAATCAATCAACGAAGATTTCTGTTAAAAGATAATCGATTGATATAAAAATGCACGTATCTTTCTTTTAATTTTCAAAGAATTATCAACCGGCAATGCAAAAACGGCATTCTTACGATAATTTCCAATTTTTATTATCACCAGTAACTCTCCATTTTTCAGGTTCGTGGTACGTTTACTCAAATTTTATGCCAAAAATCTCAGCAATCTGTTCCCCTCTGAATCCCCTGATATTAAGCAATATACTGTGTCAATATCATCACACTGCTGTACGCTAATCGTACAGAATAACTATATGATTTCAGTTTGCTTTTTCGTATTTTTCACAGGGTGAGCAACAAATGAAGAATGGTATATAATTTGCCGATGCAACGTAGTATGAGAAATTTCATAGATTTTTTTAATCAGTATAAACGTACAATTCTACTAGCAATCCTAATCATGCTTGTCATTGCAATCGTATTGGTAATCATTAAAACGATGTTCCATAAATGGTCAGAGGACATTACCCACACAAACATCCAGATTACCGAAAATGTTGGTACTGAGTTGCAGGCACAAACACAGGAATTGATCTTTGAACTATTCCTTGAAATCCTGGGAAAAGAACACAACATTACTCAAAAAGAAATGAACCGAATAAACAAACAGTTGAAAACTGTTGCCGATTCGGTTCTAATGACAAAAAATGGTTTTGAGGGTGGCTTTTATTTCACTGTACTTAATGATTTTATCGGGTATAGCTATCCAACTTCACCACCTCCTGCTCCGGCATACGGTCCACCACCCCGCTCATATTCCTATATCAAGAATCAAGTACTCGAGTCAATTTCAACGGGAAATAACATCTTGGATGTGCATCGCTTTGATCCGGCGGTGTTTCCATTAATGACTATTCCCATCATTATAGATAATGAGACAATTGGCGCTCTTTGGGTTCGAATTCATATTGAACGCATGTTGCCCGAATCAAAACTTCCCCGTATTTACGCTATAACCGCCTTCATTACTTTGCTCGGTTTGTTGACTTTACTTTTAACTTCTTTGGTATATCGAAATAAGGTAAACCAAATCTATCAACATTTGGAATTGCTTAAAGCCGGAAAAGCCGAACATCTTCCTGAGGCCAAAGGCACTATTGGCTATATCACCGATTTGATTAATGATATGGTAGATACACTTCAACGGGAAAACCAGAACAGACGTCAACTAGAGCTCGAACTTCATGAAAAAGAAAAAATGGCCGCACTGGGACGGATCATAGCCGGTGTAGCTCATGAAGTCAAAACACCGCTGGCAATTATTAAAACCCGCATCCAGATGTGGGAAAAAGAGATGAAAGAAAAATCCTACGAATCGGATGTTTTTAACAGCGAATCGACACAAATGGTGCTAACTGAGATCAATCGCCTGAGCAATCTGGTCAAGCGGCTTTTAACCTATTCGAAACCGATTTCCGTTAAACGACTGACTGCAAATATTAACGATGTCCTTGAAGATGCCGTTAAACTTGTTCAAACTCGCGAATACAATGCTTCGATTGAATATAAAATTCGGCTTGATCCACAAATACCCCTGATGAAACTGGATTATAATTCCATTAAAGAAGTCTTCATTAATGTTCTGGTTAATGCCCAGGAAGCCATTGAAAATGCCGGAAACATATTTGTCACCAGCCGTTTTCAAGACAAAAAATGCATTATCAGGATTACTGACACCGGCATTGGAATTCAAGACAAACATCTAAAATATCTTTTTGACCCGTTTTTTTCCACCAAACCGACTGGTGTTGGCCTGGGTCTGGCTATTTCATTTCAAAAAATTAAAGCACACGGTGGGACAGTTGTATTTTCGAGAAACAATCCTGAAGGAACAATCGTAACCATTACGATACCTGTAAATGAAGGAGAATGCATTGGTAAAACCAATTAAACAATTCCTGGTTATTGACGATGAAGCGTCAATGCGTAAAAATATAATTGAAATTCTTAAGCCTTATCAGTTTGAGCTGCATGAATCCGCTAGTGGGAAATCCGGTCTTCAAGCCGTTAAAAACCACGAGCCGGAAATTATTTTACTCGACATTAACCTGCCTGATATAGATGGGATGAAAGTCTTAAGCGAAATTAAAATAATTCATCCGTCTTCCACAGTAATTGTATTTACCGCCTACGGAACCAGCGAAAGAGCCATCAGTGCGATGAAGGAAGGCGCGTTTGATTATCTTGAAAAACCTTTTGATCTTGAAGAATTTTTGCTCATTATTAAACGGGCTGTTGAATATCATGATTTGGTTTCCGAAGTGACAGAGCTAAAACGAATCAAAACTGCTGAACCTCTAAAAATTGGCAACCAAATCATTAGCCGAAGTTCACAAATGCAGGAAATTTTCAAAACAATTGGTAAACTTGCTAACAATGATGTTCCTATTCTTATCTTTGGTGAAAGTGGTACTGGCAAAGAGCTCATTGCGAATGCCATTCAAGAACATTCCCCACGTTGTGATAAACCGTTCATCAAACTAAACTGCAGTTCACTTTCAGAAAACTTGCTCGAAAGTGAAATATTTGGTCACGAAAAAGGTGCATTTACTGGTGCCCTTACTCAACGGGCAGGTCGGTTTGAATTGGCAGATGGAGGAACTATATTTCTTGATGAGATAAACAGCATGCCGCTGTCACTTCAGGTCAAGTTATTGAGAGTTTTACAACATGGCGAATTTGAGCGTGTTGGAGGAGAAAAAACGCTTAAAGTCGACATTCGTATTATTTCTGCGACAAACCAAAACTTACAGGAATCGATTGAAAAAGAACGATTCCGAAAGGACTTATATTATAGATTAAACGTTGTTCGTATCAATATTCCCCCATTACGCGAACGTCAAGAAGATATTGAACCACTAGTTAATTATTTTGTTAAAAAATATTCACCGGATTATGAAATTGTGATCACTGATAAATCTCTCAATATATTACGGTCTTATGATTGGCCGGGTAATGTTAGGGAACTGGAAAATGTGATTCAGCATTCCCTGGTCGTCAGTCAAAGTAATGTCCTTGATATTAATTCGACACAAGATATTAAAAGTAAGAATATTAAGATTGATACTGCACTCAATGACACTAATATGGATTTTAGAAGCCGGGTTGCAGCTTTCGAGAAGAAACTTATTATTGAAGCTCTTTGTACTGAGGGCTGGAATAAAACCAAGACAGCAAATCGTTTAAAGATTCAGAGGCGATTACTCTATTCAAAAATTGCTGAATATGATATTCATGAATAATCGCTATTGACAAGTAATTTGAACATATTTTAAATGAATTATAAACCGGATAAATTCTGGATACACTTTGTTTTTTTCACACCCGGAACACTTAGGACTCATAATCCGTAATGTTTTTATTATGTTCAATATCATTTCTTCAGCTTCTAAATGTTCATTAAATTTTGTGTGCTTAAATTCTTCCGTCAGAAATATATCTTGATTGTTACTTCTATAAGCATATTTGTATGGACTCAATCCTAAGTTTGGCCATTCATTAATCGGATGATTATTATA
>CAZAKB010000029.1:0-25712 GCA_964485475.1 uncultured bacterium | reverse complement strand
ATGAGATGGAAATGGATTTATTTATTAATGGAGTGAAAGTAGATGCATACTATGATGGGAATGCATCTAATTTAGTATATAGTAATGGGAGTGCGTGTGTAGGACGATGGGATAAGCGTGACATATATCCTGAAGATTATTTTAATGGCAAAATTGATGATATTGGAATTTGGAGCAATGCATTAAATGTCGAGCAGATCGATTCCTTATTCCATATTGGAGATTGGCAAAACAGGTTTCAAATTTCTTCAATAATAGATGTGCCAGAGGATCAAGGAGCATGGGTCTATTTGAATTGGTATGCCAGCCCTCTTGATACCGGAAAGATTACACAATATGGAATCTGGGAGGAAAATCCTGAAGGGGAATGGATCTCTCTTGGGGATGTTCCGGCAATTCAGGAAGAGTATTATACATACCTGGCTCATACTTTTCATGATCTATCAATCGATGGAATTAATTGGAGCAAATTTAAGGTTACGGCACATACCATAGACCCAAGTATTTTCTATACATCAGAAATTGATTCGGGAAATTCAATCGACAATATTATACCAAATATTCCCGAGGGGTTAATCGCTAGTATAACCGAAGGCACTGACGTGGTATTGAGTTGGGATCAATCCATTGATGAGGATTTTAATTTTTTTAGAATATACCGAAGTCAGGAACCGGGTTTTGATCCGGTTGATCCAGAACTGGTAGAGGAAATTGTAAATAATACCTGTAAGGATACAAAAGTCGAACCAGGTCAGACTTATTATTATAAAGTTTCCGCAATCGATATTCATGGTAACGAGAGTCAATTATCTGAAATGGTTGAGATTGTTATTCCACAGGTGAGTATTGATGAATCGTTAGAATTGCCCTCTGAGTTTTCATTATTTCAGAACTACCCTAATCCATTTAACCCTTCTACAACCCTCAGATATGATCTTCCACGGGAGTCGACTGTTCAATTATCAATCTATAATTTAAACGGATACCTGGTACAGACATTGATAAACTCAAAACAGAATGCCGGCAGGTATTCTGTTGTTTGGGATGCTTTAAACCAGCCGTCAGGAGTTTATCTGTACAAAATCCAGGCAGGAGATTTTCGAGAAATTAGAAAGTGCCTGCTGGTTAAATAATTACAGAAGTCAGGAGTTACTCTAACAAATATAGATTTCCTATCCTCAATCTCTGGAGTATATTAATCGTATTATCCAGTGATTTTGAGTTGACCAGATGATTCCGGATTTCGGAGGCATTCGGAAATCCATGGATATAATGGCGATAATATTTCTTCATAATACGATTGACGTGATCGTCATCCGCATATTGTTTTTCACGAGTGATATGCTGGATACACATATCGAGTTTTTCTGATAAATCCGGTTCGTGATAATTGCTGTTTCCCTGAAAGAGATGATTCGTCTGTTCAAAAATCCAGGGATTACCAATTGCTGCCCGGCCAATCATTACAGCGTCGCAACCGGTTGATTCTTTCATCCGCAAAGCATCTTCGGGAACTTTGATATCACCATTGCCAATTACCGGGATGGAGATTATATTTTTAATTTCTGCAATCATGGTCCAATCAGCAGTATTACGATAACCATCCGAAGCGGTTCTGGGATGAATCGTCAGGGCTTTGACCCCGGAATTTTCAAGGATTTGTGCGACTTCGATTGCCACAATCGACTGATGGTCCCAACCTGAACGTATTTTTGCCGTCACCGGTGTTTTAACCGCCTTTACGACACTTCGGGCAACCGACTCAAGCAGGTCCAAATCCTTTAAAAGCGCTGACCCGGCATTTTTTTTCACAACCTTTCTGACAGAACAACCAAAGTTCAGATCGATTATATCGGGATTATAACGATCCTCGATTATTTTTGCAGCTTCTGCCATGGAGTCCGGGTTGTGTCCGAAAAGCTGTATTCCAATGGGACGTTCGGATTCAATAAATTGCAGAAAATCAAAGGTCTTTTTGGATTCCCGTATAATCCCTTCCGAACTGACAAACTCAGTAAAAATAAAACCGGCGCCCATTTCTTTACATAATTGACGAAAGGGAGAATTTGTATAGCCAGCCATTGGAGCAAGAAAAACGGGTGATTTTATTAATATGCTATCGATTTTCATAGATTAAATATAGTAAAGTTCCCGTTGATCGACCAGTCCATTAAGGAAAGATGAATATGTGAAAAAGAATTGACATTCATAAGAATTATCACCAAATTCCACCGGTTTTTTTAAGGAGTTCAAAATCATGTCGAAAATATGTGAAATATGTGGCAAAAAGCCAATCTACGGAAACAATGTTAGTCATGCTCATAACAAAACCCGACGTCGTTGGGAGCCAAACTTGAAAAAAATTAGAATTGATCAAAATGGTTCTATCATAACTGCTAAAGTTTGTACTTCATGTATTAAAAGTGGTCATGTGAAAAAAGCAGTTTAAGATTTTCTCAAAAGAAAAGAGACGAGCCCCTGTATAACAGGGGCTCTTTTTTTATCAGATGTGGAGAGAGAGTTACTTATTCATCATCTTTCGCAAGATCGCCGGGATGTTTCTGTCGTTCATATCAGTCACATTTTCAACAAGGCTTTTTTCATCATCCTGAAATGCGATTTTCAATTTTGATTCGGGATAGTAATCAGACTCATAGGATGTCTGATCATTATCACTATTTTCTGTTGAAGACGCAATCTCTTCAGCAAAAAGCTCATCCTTTGGTGAAATGATCACTGATTCCGATGTCCGGCAACGCGGCCTGGAAGCTCCATTAAATCCTGTTGCAATAACGGTAATCATAATTTCGTCTGTCATATTTTCATCGATGACCGCACCAATAATTATATCCGCATCATTTCCGGCTTCTTCAGTGATAATCTTGCAGGCTTCATCAACTTCAAACAGATTTAGATCAGGGCCACCGGTTACATTGATTAATAATCCGTTGGCTCCACTGATACTCATGTCATTCAGAAGAGGACTGGAAATTGCCTGTTGGGCAGCAAGTACAGCCCGTTCATCGCCGGTAGCCAATCCGGTTCCCATAATGGCATCACCCATATTTTTCATAATCGTCTTGACATCGGCAAAATCAAGATTGATAATTCCATGTCTGTTAATCAAGTCAGAAATACCTTTTGTGGCCTGATACAGGACGCTGTCGGCCGTTTGAAAGGCCTGACGAATGGATGTTTTTCTATCGACAATACTTAATAAGCGCTGATTGGGAATAGTGATAAGCGTATCCACATTTTCCCGTAGTTCACGAATACCTTCTTCCGCACGTTGCATACGTTTTGGACCCTCGAAATGAAAGGGCTTTGTAACAATTCCTACGGTCAGGCAACCCTGCTCCTTGGCTAATTTGGCGATGAGAGGGGAAGCGCCCGTTCCGGTGCCCCCACCCATACCAGCGGTGATAAATACCATGTCAGCACCGTTTATTGCATTCGATGCCGGCTGGCGATCGGCTTCCATGGCCATTTTCCCGACCTCTTTTACAGCACCGGCACCAAGGCCTCGGGTCAAATCTTTTCCAATTTGGATTTTTGTTGGGGACAGATTATTGTCCAAATCCTGTGCATCAGTGTTTACAGCAATGAAATCTACTCCGGTTAAGCCGGATTCAATCATCCGGTTAATAGCGTTGCCGCCGCCACCGCCGACACCGATGACTTTTAATTTTGCTTGTTGGTTCGCTAAATCGTCAAACTCAAATAACATACTATCCTCCACATTTTATTTTTCATAAGATATTTTCAGTGATATTTTTTATCCACTTCCAGGCTTTTATTGGCCATGCTTCGGAAGCGGATGATTTAATATGATTGCTTGTCTTATCTCTCAGGGCAAATCGCAGCATGCCAATGGCTGCCGCATATTTGGGATTGTTTAATTCATCCTCAAATCCGGTATAGCCGGTGGGAAATCCAATTCGGGCAGGTATTTTAAAAATCGATTCTGCCAGTTCTTCACAACCTTTTATCAATGCTCCGCCGCCAGTCAAAATCACCGATTGAATTGACGTGAGCGGAATGTCGGCTTTTTTCGATTCTATATAGGCTTCCCGTAAGATTTCTTCCATTCTAGGCTCAATATATTCGGCCAGTTTCAAAAGAGGAATTTCCCGGGCTGGTCGGTTGCCGAGACTGTCGATTTTAATAATGGCTTCTTTATCAACATTTTGGGTAAAGCTATAGCCGTGATTTTTCTTAATTATCTCTGCATACTCCTGGGGAATTCGCAGAAGATAGGCAATATCGCTGGTGACCAGTTGATCACCGAAATTCACGACACCGGTATGATGGATTCCGCCTTCTGAATAGACGATTACATCAAGAGTCCCATTCCCAATATCAATCAGGATTGAGCCGGATTCTTTTTCATCGGGTGTCAAGACGCTTTCTGAGGAAGCTAATGAATGAAGGATAAAATTGGTGACGGACAATTCGGCATTTTTAAAACAGCGTGTCAGGTTTGAGGCAACAGTTGTACTGTAAGTCGTGATATGGACTTTAACTTCAAGCCGACGTCCAAGGAGATTAATTGGATTTTTGATACCACACTGCTCGTCAACAATAAATTCCTGGGGCATTACATGCAGAATCTGACGGTCAACAGGGAGTGGAACAGCACGGGTATGTTCAATGACCCGCTCAATATCTTCTTTTTCAATTTCCCGGGCTTCGCCAATTCCGCTTCGTGCATCCCGGGATATCGCAATCAGACCCTGGGTGTTCATACTGCGTATCTGATCGCCGCTGATACTGACAAAACAATTGGAAACTGTGGCACCGGCCATAGTTTCGGCAGTATTGACCGCCTGGCTAATGGTCTGACTGAGTTCCTCAATATTGACAACAGCACCTTTTTTTAACCCTTTGGTTGCGACAATTCCATATCCTTTTATGACTGGAATTCTGGTCTCGGAATTTAATTCTGCAATTAATGCGCAGGTTTTACTGCTTCCGATATCTACACTTGTAATAAAATGATTTCGTATCTTCATTAAATATTTCCTATGATCGTCTCTCTTTTGCGACAATTTGTTTATTCCAGCGAAGATCAAGGTATTGATAATCGCTTAAATGTCGTTTTCCGTTCAGCCGGGTTTGAAAATTTGCCAGTATATTTAATTGTTCCGGCAGACTTTTATTTCCTAAATAGATCGGTGTACCGCTTTTAATCGTATATAAAATATAGCTATCATTATTTCGATGGCGGATTTCCGATATTTCTGAATACAGATCCGGCGCCGAATTTAAGGTGCCACTGACGACGTGAATGATTTCCTGAACGGATTCGTTTGGGATGTAATATCCCGGGAAATAATTCAGTGAATCGTTTTCAAAACCGGATATTACCGGTAAATTTGTCCCCAGTGATTGTCTGGGAATGGGAAGCACAATCCCTTCTGCATCGACCAGAAACAGATTTTTATGACTTATGTAACAGATGGGTACACGCTCGCTGATTAGAATATTAACATTGCTGGGATAATTCCGGCTGACGGCGGCGGCTCTGATATATGGGTTTGTTTCAAGTTGTTGCTGAATTGAAGCCAAATCCAGGGATTTAATACAAGTATCCAGTTGAATATCGGCGATCTGCAGGATTTCATTGTCTGATAAAATTGTATTACCCTGTATGTTGACATTAGTGATATTAAAAACATCCATGTAATTGCACCATGAATTGGACCCCTGGATTATCAAAACAAAAAAAACCGAAACCAGAATGCCAATAACGATTCTACCGATGATTTTTAAAACCGCAAATTTGTCTTTAGGTTCTGTTTTCATAATGTTTTATAATTTCTTACAGGTAACGCAGGGTTCTCAATTTGAACCATAAGATTTATTGTCCGGGAATCCGGATTAATGAGCCAGTTATGTCTATGGTTGCCCCCCGTTATTAAGAGCCCTGCCTGACACCTGTGTAAATCTGTTAAATTGTTATTAATCACCATCAATTATTTCCGTTTGAATATCACTAAGTATTGAATTCACATCTCCGGCGCCCAATGTGATGATCATATCACCGGGTTTATATAATGAATGTATCAAGGCTGGAACTTCGGATAGTTTGTGAATAGCATGAATGTCCGGAAGCCCTTTTTTTCGGAGGATATCCTCAATTAATTGACTGGAAACCCCGGGAATTGGTTTTTCCCGTGCCGGATAGATATCCAAAATGACAATCACGTCAGCTGATTCCAATTCTTCTGCAAATCTTTTATACAATGCCTGTGTACGACTGTAAAGATGTGGTTGAAAAATCGCTATTACCCGTCGGTTCCAGCCCTGTTTGGCAGCATTGAGTGTTGCTTTAATTTCGCTGGGGTGATGAGCGTAATCGTCAACGAGCATCAAGTTGTCATTTTGAAATACAATCTCAAAGCGTCGTTGCACACCACCAAAAGATTCAATAGCCTGTTTAATAGTATCGAAATCAATACCATATTCCAGGCTGATGGAAATCGCTGCCAGGGCATTCTGGATATTGTGGCGACCGGGAATGGGTAAATGAACATGTCCAAGTATCTCGTTACCATGGAATACATCAAAGCTGCTTTCGGAATGATGCAGGAGGAGATTCCTGGCATTTATTGCCGTTGCTTCATTTAAAGAGTAAGTCTCAACGGGGACAGTCAGGGCAGGAAGAAGTGACCGATTGTGAGTGTCATCTAAATTAGCAATTACTTTTCCGTAAAAAGGGATTCTGTTTGCGAATTGCGCAAAATCTCCGATCAAATTGGCCATGTTGCCATAGATTTCAAGGTGTTCCTCATCAATTGTAGTAATCAGGACGTGGGTAGGATACAGTTGCAGAAATGAACGATCGTATTCATCGGCCTCGACAATTATCGTATCACCGGAACCAATTCGCACATTCGTATTCAAACCTTTGATAACACCACCGGAAATGATGATCGGATCACGACCTGCTTCCGTAAAAATGTGTCCAACCAGGGAGGTGGTTGTCGTTTTTCCATGAGTGCCGGAGACCGCAATGCTGTTTGGTCTAGCCCGTAATATTTCGCCCAGCATTTTTGCCCGTTTAACTGTTGGAATTCCCAATTCCCGGGCTTTTAGAAGTTCGGGATTATCCGTATTTATTGCTGATGTATAAACAACAGCGTTAGCATCGTTTAAATTTCCACGATCATGACCTATAAAAACCCGGATACCACTCTTTTCGAGTCGGGTGATGTTGTCTGAATAACGGGCATCGGAACCGGTAATTTCAAAACCCCAATTGTGTAACAATTCGGCAATACCGCTCATTCCGATACCACCGATCCCAATAAAATGAATATTTTTTAATTTACCGAGCATCTTAAACCATAATATTTAGTATATCGTCCACGATTAATTTTGCCGAATCCAGTCTGGCCAGTCGTTTGGCATTTTTGGACATTTCGGCCAATTTTGATTTATTTTCAATAAGTGTCTGGAGTGAAATTTCCAGCAATTCCGATTCGGAGTTTTTCTGCAGTACTACAATAGAAGCTTCTTCTTTTTCCATTATTCGGGCATTTATTTCCTGGTGATTTCCGGCGGCGGAGGGAAGGGGAATCAGGATTGAGGGCTTCCCATACAGGCAAAGCTCAGCAAGCGTAAGGGCTCCGGCACGGCTGATAATGATATCGGCGGCTGAGTAAGCGATCCCCATTTCATGAATGAATGGTGTAATGTAAACGTTTGGATTTTCAGCAAAGAGACATTTGATATTTTCATAATCATGTTGGCCAGTTTGCCAGATGAACTGACATTTTGATTTTGCAATAAAATCGTTTAAATGTGTTCTCCAGTAATTATTGATAGCCCGGGAACCCTGACTGCCACCAAATATGAAAACGGTTGTAAGATTTTCTCTTAACTCAAAAAACCGGATTCCTTGCTCCCTGGAAACAGTGCTCAGAGACCTCCGTAATGGGGTTCCGTAACATATGATATCTTTTATATACTCCCTAGTATCTTCAAAAGATGAATAAACCCGTTTCGCATGTTTGCTTAACATGCGGGTCGTTTTCCCTGGGAAAACATTCTGTTCATGCAGAAAAATTGGAATTTTTAACATTGCGGCAATCCGTAACGGTGGGCCTGATGTGTATCCGCCGGTTCCGATCGCCAGGTTTGGTTTGAAGCGTTTTATCAGGATAAAAGACTGAATAAGGCTTACAATCAAACGCACCGGGAACAGTAGATTAATTAAAATATCACGACCCGTAAAACCCCGCTGGAACCCGCGAATCCAAATACTTCGAAATGGATAATCCAGATTGCTTAAAACCGAAGATTCCAGACCTCTTTCCGTACCGATAAATAGAAAGTCAAAGGTAATTTTGTCTTTTGACCGACATTTTAGTTCTTCCATTAAAGCAATGGCAGGGAAGAGGTGTCCGCCAGTACCACCGCCGGTAACCAAAATTTTCAGATGCTGCAGTTCGTTTGCTTTACCCATGAATTGTGACCAATCTTGAAGGTTTTTCTTTTTCGATCATTGTTTTTGAAATATTCAATAGAATACCAATGCAGGCAAAATTATATAGCATGGTTGATCCTCCGTAACTCAGAAAGGGAAGTGGCAGACCCGTAACCGGTAATAGTCCCGTTACAACCCCGACATTGGCCAAAACATAGGAAAACATGCTGATAGACAGACCAATGCCAAGAAGATTTCCAAATACCGTTGGTGATCTGAAAGATATTTGAATGCCTCGAATAAATAATCCAAGGAAAAGAATTAAGAGTAAAATGGCTCCGATGAATCCAAATTCTTCACCAGCAACGGAAAATACAAAATCCGTGTGAGGTTCAGGCAGAAACAGATTTTTTTCGACACTACCAGCCAGACCTCGTCCCCAGAAACTGCCATTTCCAAGGGTAATTAACGATTGATTAATTTGATAACCAGCGCCCTGAATATCAGACCCGCCACCGAAAGCACTTATAATCCGTTTGAGTTTATAAGGGGACCTGATAACAGTGATAACAGAAAACATAACAAACAATCCGGCAAACGGGGACAGATAAACCAGTTTGGTACCGGCAATTATCATGATTACAATTCCCAGGGCCGCAATGACAGCGCCGGTGCTGAAATCAGGTTCGATTACAACCAAAATAACGATGATTGACATGACAAACGCCGGCGGAAGAAATCCTTTTTTAAAATCAACAATTTCCTCCTGATGTCGATCATAGAAAGAAGCCAGATACAGGATTACTGAAAACTTGGCCAGTTCTGATGGCTGAAATCTGAATGGTCCCAATTGCATCCATCGGGCTGTCGAAGAATTTCCTGATCGGTTCAAAATGAGAGTTAAAATCAACATGATAACCGACAGGATTACAAACCAGAACGCCAGTTTTTTCAATATGTTATAGTCAAGATTAATAAATATCAACCCGACCACAAATCCGGCAATTATTCGGATAAAATGACCTCTCATGTAATATCCGGGATCATTGAACTTCGCGGCTGCCAATGATGAACTTGCGCTGTATTGAATCACGAAACCAATTCCAATCAGGATGATGGTTACCGTAAAGAACAATTGGTCGATTGATTGATGGTATCTGGATTTCATTTAGTATCTTCGGATATTGATAAGACGATTTCTTTAAAAACTCTTCCACGATGCTCGTAATTGTCAAACATATCAAAACTGGCGCAGGCCGGGGCAAGTAAAACAACATCTCCGGCGTGTGCGATATGCGTAGCGTCAATTATAGCGTTTTCCATCGAATCTGCGTATGAATATTCAATGATATTACGAATGACCGGTTCAATTTTTGATGCGGCCTCACCAATAAGTAACACATGCTTCACATGCTCTTTCAAAAAGGGTAATAGAAGTGAAAAATCCGAGTCTTTATCGCGACCACCGAGGATGATTATCACAGGTCTGTCGAAACTTTTCAACGCATATTTGACAGATTCAATATTGGTCGCTTTAGAATCGTTATAATAATCAACTCCGCGGATAGTTCTGACGTATTCGAGGCGGTGTTCAATTCCACTGAAATTCGTCAGCACTTCAATGATACGGTCTTTTGAAATATTATAATGCTGGGTGACATTTAAGGTTGCCAATATATTCAGCAAGTTGTGTTCACCAAGTAATCTAATATTTTTCCGGTTTAGGTATTCCTGACCATTCTTTGTAAGGATGGAAACCATATCGGTTTTGAACATTGTACCGGGATGGTTTTCCAGACCAAATGGTCGTTTTTTCGGACGTGACGGTAAATTTTGATTCAATAGATGATCATCTGAAAAATAGACAAACAAATCATTTTCTGTCTGATTCAGACTGATATTTAATTTTGCTCTAAGATACAGGTTAATGTCATGGTCATAGCGATCCATGTGGTCGTCCGTGACATTTAAAATTATTGCCACATCCGGATGGAAATGAATGATTCGTTCCAGCTGGAAACTGCTCATTTCCAGGATAAATACTTTCGGTTTTCCAGATTTATTTGTGGCTTGAGAAATCAGTGTAGAAAATGGAGTTCCAATATTGCCGCCACAGTAGGTATCGTATTGACTGTCTTTAAATATCTCATAGATAAGGGTCGTGGTGGTTGTTTTACCGTTTGAACCGGTAACAGCGATCAAACTGGCGTCGGGCATGAACCAATATGCCGCTTCAATCTCGCTGACAATGGGTATTCCGGCGGCTTCAATCTGCTGTACGATTGGTGCCGTATCTGGTATTCCGGGGCTGATAACCACAAGGTCGGATTGCAGAATTGATTTACTGTGCTCTCCGAATTCAGTCTTAATATTTAGTGACTGAAAATTTTGTTTTTGAGGAGCAGTGAATGTGATTTGCCTGGAATCGGATAACAGAACATCGGCACCGTTTTGGGCCAGGAGCTGAGCGACCGCCATACCGCTTCGTCCAGCACCCAAAACGCTGATTATTTTCCCTGTAATACTGATTGGTAATGTTGATAAATTGATCATAGTATTTTAAAACTGCTTAAACTTAAAACTGCCAATAATATTCCAATGATCCAGAAGCGGATTACGATTTTGCTCTCATCCCAGCCCTTCATTTCAAAATGATGGTGCAAGGGGGCCATTAAAAATATCCGTTTGCCAGTACCGGTTCTTTTTTTTGTATATTTAAAATAGGTAATCTGCATTAAAACTGATGCGGTTTCCGCAACGAATACACCTCCGAGAAGGACGAAAAGAATCTCTTTCTTCAGCAGGATTGCGATGGTCCAAAGCGCGGTTCCCATGGATAATGAACCGGTATCGCCCATGAAAACCTGGGCTGGTTTGCTATTATACCATAAAAATCCCAGAATTCCCCCGGTGAATGCGGCACAGAATACGGTTAATTCACCGGCACCGGGGAGATAAATGGTATTTAGGTAATGGCTGAAATCGGTCCGTCCGGAAACATAGGATATTACTGCAAATGCCAAAGCCGCAATTCCCATTAATCCTGAGGCCAGACCGTCGAGACCGTCGGTAAGATTTACAGAGTTGGAACCGGCAGTTAATACAAATACAATAAAGGGTATATAGAACAGCCCAAGGTTAATTTCCAGATTTTTGAAGAATGGAACAGATGTTAATCCTCGGACTGCTTCAAATTCAGGAGCAAAATAAAGATATGCACCAATTATTAGTCCCAACAGTATTTGCCCGGCAAGTTTATAACGGGCAATTAGGCCTTTTTTGTACTTTTTGATTACTTTTAGATAATCATCGAGAAAACCAATTGCGCCCATCCAAAGTGTGGCAAGCAGAACCAGCAGGATGTAGGTGCTTTTTAAATTGGCCCACAGCAGTACAGGGATCACGACGGAAAAAATCATAATAATCCCGCCCATTGTCGGTGTACCTTTTTTGGATAGGTGAGATTGTGGACCATCATCGCGTATTGTTTCACCGATTTGATGTTTTTCGAGTAGTTTCAAAAAGAAGGGACCAATGATAAAACTAATGAGTAATGCCGTAATGGCGGCCATTGATGCCCGAAATGTGATATACTGGAAGAGATTAAAACCACTGATAAACTTTTTTAGTGGAACAAGAAGATGATAAAACATTTATTGAGTAATCCCTTCTATGATTTCTTCCAGTTTATTGCCCCGTGATCCTTTTACCAGTAACGTATCATCAGCCTCGATTTCATCTTTGAGAGCAGCGATCAAATCAATTTTGTGATAAAAATGGCGAGCTTCTGTTTTTCCAGTTAAACAAACGGTTTTATGAGTTATTTCAGTCAGGGGACCGTAAGTAAATAATAAATCAATTGGAGCATTTGAGATAAGCTGTCCGATTTTTTCATGCTGAGTATGAGACTGTTCGCCCAATTCAAACATATCGCCAAACACAAACAAGCGTCTTCCCGGAACTGCAATTCTTGAAAATGTATCGATAGCGGCCTTTGTGCTGTCGGGATTGGCATTATATGCATCATTGATAATCCGGCAACGTTTTGTTTCCAGTACATTGAATCGCTGGTTGACAGAGTCAAAGGATTCCAGTGAATTCACGATATCATTACTAGAAATAGCATATGTTTTTCCGATAGCGATAGCCGCCAGGGCGTTCTGGGCCATAGCGTATCCGGGAACCTTCAATTTTATTTGAAGCTCATTATTGACGACAAGAGTGGCACAGCCATTTGGATCGTAATTGGTGACTTTTCCAGTGTAATCGGCATCTTCAACATTGATACCAAAACGGATTTTCCGGGTTTGTGGATTCATTTGCGAGATGAGTTCATCATTCAGATTAATAAAACTGGTTCCGGTCTCGCTTAATGAATTAAATAACTCTTGCTTGGCTTTGGCGACCCCTTCTATTGATCCAAAGAATTCAGTATGGCCGTGACCGACATTGGTGATTAATCCAGCGGTTGGCTGGCATAGATTACACAGAAAGGCAATCTCACCGAAATGATTGGTACCGAGCTCCAGTACGCTGAATGTATGTTTGCCTCGCATTTTTAAAAGTGTAAGGGGAAGCCCTAGATGATTATTCAAATTCCCTGATGTAGTATGAAGTGTATATTTTTTCTGCAAAACTGCCGAACACATGGCGCGGGTAGTTGTTTTTCCATTGGTGCCGGTGATGGCCAGAACGGGAATATCAAATTGTCCACGCCATTTTTTGGATAATTCCTGCAGTGCTTTTTCCGGCGAGTCCACAATCCATAACGGCAGATTAGTGATACTGTTTTGCAGTGCCCATTCTTTTGAAACAACACAAAGTGCGGCGCCTTCCTCAATCGCCTTGATTACAAACTGATGCCCGTCCGTATTTTCACCGGGCAGCGCAATAAACATTGATTTTTCGGATACTTTCCGGCTATCAATGACAACATCGGAAACTATTGAATTGAAATTCACTAGTTCACCCAGTTTGGTTTGCTGTATAAAATCAGCGCTGATCATTTGTTTCCCAGTAATTCATTAACAATAAGAACGTCACTGAACGGGTGCTTAATGCCTTTAATTTCCTGATAATCCTCATGTCCCTTTCCGAGAATTGCGACAATATCATTCGGTTGGGCATTTTTAACAGCAAAATTGATAGCCTGTTTTCGATCGACGATTTTTTCATAAGTCTTATCCGGTGTGAAACCGGTAATCGCGTCTTTGATAATTACTTCCGGTTCTTCATAACGAGGATTGTCGGTTGTGACGATAACAATATCCGAGATTGAAGCGGCTGCTTTTGCCATCAGCGGACGTTTGGTTTTATCGCGGTTTCCACCACAACCAAAAACGGTGATCAGTTTACCATTCACTGGAACTATATCATGTAAGGCAGTAAGAACATTTAAAATTGCATCGGGAGTGTGAGCATAATCGACAAATACCCGTGGGAATCCCGGGTTGGAAATTTCCTGAAGCCGACCCGGTATATACTGAATTTTACGTAGTGCGTCAGAAATATGGTTTGCTTCGATTCCTGAACAAATGGCACTCCCGGTTGCTGCCAGGATATTACTCAGATTAAAACGTCCGGAAAGTTTTGTTTTGATGGGAATTTGATCGTCGCCAAACAGTATGTTTCCTGAAATGCCGGTCTTATACTCAGCATCATTGTTCCAATTAAAATCGGCTTTCTGATTCAGTGCGTAGGTGTACAATTTGGAATCCCCGGCGGTATTGAACTCCGGCGCGTAGCTGTCGTCAAGATTGGATAAACGATATCCATCTGGTTTGACTATCTCAAAAAGTCTCTTTTTTGCAGATACATAGTGCTCAATATCACCATAATAATCCAGGTGGTCCTGGGATATATTTGTAAATATGCCACCGGAAAATTCGATATCATCAACTCTGTTCAGGGAAAGGGCGTGGGCCGATACTTCCATAGCGACAAATTCAATCCCATCTGCGACCATTTTTGACAGTATTTCCTGAACTTGGATTGAGTCCGGTGTCGTCAGGTTTAACATATAAAATTGATCATTGATAGAATATCCAAGTGTGCCAATTGTGCCTCTGGATTTGTTTGCCGATTTGAATATTTGATTTAGAAGATAGACTGTTGTTGTTTTTCCGTTAGTTCCTGTAACGCCAATTATTTTCAGAAATTTGGAGGGATGATCATAGTAATTGGCGGCAACAGTCGATAGCGCGGCACGGCTGTTCTTGACTATTATTTGCGGGGTTGAAAGATTCTCAGTGTATTTTTCGGCCACAATTCCAGCGGCCTTATTTGTTACGGCTTGGCGGATGTAATTATGACCATCAGCCTGAATTCCACGAATTGCAAAAAACAGATCGCCTTGGTGGACATCCATGGAATTATTCTTGATTGATTCAATTTTCTCCGGGAGAACTCCGTGGAGCTTGAAATCAATGTTTTCCAGTAATTTTGTAATCTGTTTAGTCAAACTGAATCTCACTTGATTGTAACACAATCCGGCAATCGGTACTGGTGCTAATTATCGTATTTTTCGGTGGAAACTGGGACACAACAACACCGTTGCCATTTATATCCGGATCAACTCCTAGTGTCTGAAGAATGGCAATCGCCCGCCCAAGGGTTTTGCCTTTTAAATCAGGCATCCGCTTTGAGTATTGGTAGGAAGATAACTGAACCCGTGAATTATTTGGTACAGTTGTGACTGTCCGGGTTGAAGGTTCCTTTTTTTCAGAATTAGATTCCGCGATATAAATATCCGGAGCCTGAAGACAATCTTCGGGGAAGAAGAGATCATCCGAAAGATTTACAACTCTTGTAAATACATCCCGCAAAATAGGTGCGGAGACATTTCCACCAGTATGCTCGATTCCTTTTGGATTATCTACCACGATCACACAAAGAAGTTTTGGATTATTTGCCGGGAAAAAACCCACAAAAGTAGCAACGTAATCTGTCTGACTGTAGCCTGTTTCTGTGACTTTTTGAGCAGTTCCTGTTTTTCCGGCAATAGCCATACCATTAATTTCGGCTTTTAATCCTGTACCACTTTGAACAGTCAGCCGTAACAATTCCCGCATCGTCTGCATGGTTTCAGAAGATGCAACCCGTCGGATGTATTGCGACTTGTTTTCGTAAAGTGTAATCCCGTCTTTGGTTTGAATCGATTTTACCAATTGTGGCTTAATGAGATAACCGCCGTTAGCGATAGCTGCATAGGCATAAGCCAGCTGCAAGGCTGTAACGCAGATACCATGGCCGATGGCAGCCTGGGCCAGTGCTAATTCGCCCCATTCCTTTAATGGATGAATTATGCCTTCCTGTTCACCGGGAAACTGAATATCGGTTTTGACACCAAATCCATACCGACGGGCATAGTTAAACACTTCGTCTTTACCAATTTTCTGTGCGACCTTAATGGTGCCTATATTACTACTTTTCTTGATAACTTCAGCAAACGACAATTGATCATATTTTTTATGATCGTGAATGATGTTTTTTCCAATTGAAATATGACCGTTTTCACAGTCAATAATATCTTCCGGTTGGACCTTGTTTTTGTCAAATGCAGCGGTAGCGGTAATTATTTTAAAGGTAGAACCGGGTTCAAAAATATCGGTTACGACCCGGTTAATCTGAGAGGAAACCGGTGAATTCATTGGATTATTTGGGTTAAATCCAGGGATGGTTGCCATACCCAATATCTCACCATTTTGGGGATTCATGATGATGCCCATCGCCTTGTCGGCATCATGATTTGTAAAAGCATTCATCAATTCTTCATACAGAATTGTTTGGTATTCATAATCAATGGTAAGTGTGATATCATTTCCATCAATGGATTCCTGAAAGGGTAAATTCGGCCGATTATTCAGCCGACCCCACCCATCTTTTAATGTAACTTGCCAGCCGGGTGAACCACAAAGATAGGGCTCGAGTTCCTTTTCCAGACCAACAATTCCATGATTGTCAATATCTGTAAACCCGATGAGTTGTCCGGTCAGTTCTCCAAAGGGGTATTTCCGCTGAATACTCCGTTCAATGGCAAACCCGTTATTATGTTGATATTTATCCAGAAATGCCTGAATTTCGCTGTGAGGGAGGTTTCGCTCGAGCAAAACGTAATTACGATCGGATTTCAAGGTTTTTAAATATTTTGAATAATTTGGACGTAACAGAGTGCTTAATTCTTTTGCCAGATTTTCTTTATCATCAAGGAGATAGGGGTGAATTGCAATATTGTACTGTACAATATCCACAGTCAACGCTTTTTGATTACGATCGAATATGGCACCACGGATAGGTTTGATTGTCTTGCAGTAATCAGCCTGATGCTTACATGTGGTCTGATACTGATCGGAGTTGATTACCTGGATGGAAAACAGCCGACCCGCAATCAATCCCCAGAACAGAATAAACGCTGTGGACATCAGGAGTGTACGTTTTTTAATATGTTGGAATTGGGTTGACATTTAAAATTAGTTTATCTGTAATTCTGCAATAACAACCGCCAAAGTTTCTGGTGGCGGAGTATACATGTTCATTTCATCGGTTGCGATTTGTTTGATGCGATCTGCACGGGCAAGACGATCTAATTCAACAGAAGTGATCCGATTTTGTGTCACCAGATTGGCTTCCTCGCGCTTTAAAACATCTATTTCCTTATATAACTGATTGGTGTAATTGAAAATCCAGACATAGAAAATCATCATTCCGATCAGGAAAACGAAGAGAGATGACATAATCATGTTTTTGCGACGGTTTTTACTGATTTTTTTCTTCTTCATAGTGTATTACACTCGTTTTGCGGCTCGTAGCTTGGCACTGCGGGCACGTGAATTTTGGACTATCTCTTCCTTAGTTGGAAGAATTGGTTTTGGAGTCAATATCTTAAGACTTGCTTTGTGATCGCATTGACAAATCGGGAATTCTCTGGGGCAGATACAGCCAGTAGATTCATGCTTAAAAAACTGTTTTACGATTCGATCTTCCAGGCTGTGATATGTGATGACTGCCACTCGTCCTTCCGGATTTAAAATGCCGACACTGTCCTCAAGGGCTTTTTGCAAAACATCCAATTCACGGTTAACGGCAATGCGAAGTGCTTGAAAAATCCGACTCAACGTTTTATTGACATATTGAGGCTGTGCTTTTTGCTTCACGATTGCAGCCAGCTGACTGGTAGTTTCTATTGCCGATTTCTGACGCTCACGAACAATAGAACGGGCAATTGACTTTGAAAAACGCTCTTCACCGAATTCTTGAAATATGTAAACAAGATCTTTTATATCGGCATAATTAATGATATCGGCGGCTTTTTGACCGATAACGGGGGAAAAGCGCATATCGAGAGGACCATCGGCAGAAAAGGAGAGACCTCGGTCAGGATCGTCAAGGGCAAAGGAGGATAGTCCTAAATCCATGATAATTCCATCGACTTTCGGATAACCATTGCGGAAACTGATTGCTTTTATGGACTCAAAATTTGAATTGATGAAGATATGTTTTTGAGGTATTCTGAGATTTGATTTACAGTGATCTATAACTGTTGGGTCAGCATCAATGCCGAGGAGAATTGCGTTTTGGCTAAGTTGGGAGGAAAGTTCCTGAAAGTGTCCACCTGTACCAAGTGTGGCATCGATATACACACCATCCGGTTTTGAGACCAGAAGCTGCATTGTTTCTTTGAGTAATACCGGTACATGAATTGTGGACATCTACCTTGGCCCGCTTAAACGATTATAAGATATCTGCTAAATCTTCATAATAATCATCGTCTAGGGGGATTTGAGATTCCTGGTGTTTTTCCAATGTCTCTGTATCCCATAATTCCAAGTAATTCAAAGCGCCAATGATTACGACCTCTTTTTTAATATTGGCAAAATCAAGATGCTCCTGTGGCAGTAGAACACGGCCCTGCTTGTCACATTTCAGGCGGATGGAATTCCGCGACCAGGTCCGAATGAACGACCGGTTTTTCTTCTTGAACTGAGACAATTTCTGCAACTTTTCCGTGAAAATCTCCCACTCCGGTTCCGGGTAAGCAACAAGACACGGGTCTGAACCTTTTGTAATAAAAAAGGTGCACTCCGTATCTTTTCCGTTGATCCAGCGCCGATACTTTGCCGGGATACTAAGACGACTTTTATCATCTAAAATGTTTTTTGATTCGCCGGCAAAAGAAGTAATCATAATCTCTGTAAAACTTTGGGAATTTTTGGGATTTCTCCCCACATCTACCCACAATTATAGGACAAAATACCCATATTGTCAAGTAAAAATTTCCATTTACTTAACTTATTTTGAGATTATTATTAGGATTTTTATCGACGTAGTAACGTGGAACGAACAATACCATCTTTGGAAATAATGAGACGGGTGGGAATCCCGGTATTTCCGATTGGGCCTAGACGTTTGTTATTCAGGGTAAGCGCAACCTTTGTTGGCCTGCCGACCCTAACATCGAATAGCCTTTCCGCTTTCCATTCTCTACGAATATTGGGAAGGTAATTGGCTTCTGTGGTATCTTTTTCGTCTGTGACAACCCGAACCCAGCAGGTATCGCTGGTTATCATAACCAGTGACAGAATTTCAGGAACCGGTTCAGGTAACACTTCCTCTTCATTGATTACTTCGGGTACAATTTCGGTCGTATCGGCCTCTTCAACAGGTTCGGGTAGTTCTTTGATAATGGTATTGATTGGTGTTGGCTTATTTTTTTCCTCTTCCATCAATACCTGTTTCAGAACGGAGATAAGAAAAACGAGGATAACCAGGATTATCGTAATTGCCGCTACATTTCTCTTTTTATTTCCATTAACGATCGGTTCGTTTTTAGGTGATAAAAAAGAAGGTTCATCGGAGTGTGTTTCCGGTACTTTTTTTTCAGGTGTTTTACCGGAAAGGGATTCATATTCGTTTAAAATATTTTCCGGATTTGCTCCCAGTTCATTGGCGTAGGCTTTTAAAAACAATCGAACATATGTTTCCGGTAATTTAGAAAAGTCACCTGCTTCAAAGGCTTCCAGAATTGATTTATTTACTTTTATTTTATTGGAAATCTGATCGAGAGCAATTCCCGCAGATTCACGACGTTTTTTCAGTTCCTCATAAAACATAATTAATACCTGAATTTATTTATCCCACAACGGACTTAATATTATAAATAATGCGGTCAAATTCAATATAAAGTTTACTGTAATGATTTTAAATGATGAAGACAGGTTTGGGTGAAGTGTGCGATCGGGAATCCTACTACATTATAAAAACATCCATGTATGATTTTCACGAACACCGCACTGAAGTCCTGAATTCCGTAAGAACCGGCTTTGTCATAGGGGGAATAGTGGTCTACATACAACTCTATCATATCTGAAGTCAGCGGGTGAAACGTAACATCGGTTACTTCTACGTCGGTAATTAATTTGCCATTTTGGGAGTTCAGGATGCAATAACCGGTAAAAACCTGGTGAGTTGCTTTACTCAGGGTTTTTAACATATTGACGGCATTGTCTTTGTCAGTGGGTTTTTCCAGAATTTTTCCGTCTTTAACAACAATTGTATCTGCCCCGATAATCCAGGCGTTTGTGTAATTGCCGGATATATCCTGGGCTTTGAGTTTTGCATGGTTTCGGACCAATGCTTCGGGTGTCGCATTTTCGTCACCCGGTTCATGATATTTTGAAGGATGAATTGTAAAATCGATTCCGGCTAAGGATAGGATATGTTTTCGTCTCGGCGAAGCTGAGGCCAGGATAACTGGTTTATTGTTCCAATCGATCAGTGTGTCTATCATCCGGCCTTCACCATTTTTCCAATATAATCATCTTTTTCCTTGGATTCACTCGATCTGGCTTTGATTTTATAAATGTAAATCCCTTTGGCAACAGTATCACCAAAATCATCTTCTCCATTCCAGTAGAGTGAATTGAATCCCGGCAGAAATATCTGATTTGATTCCAGAGTGCGGATTTTCAAACCTCGGACTGTATATATGGTGCATATAACCGTTGCCGGATGGGTGAGTTGAAAAGTAATGTCCGTTGTCTTTGCGAAGGGATTTGGAAAATTGACCACTCTTTCTAATGCAAAATCCGTTGAAGAAAGGAGATTAAAAATTCCGGTGATTGTCGATGAATTATTACCATTATCCCAAGCTGTTACAGAGACACTGTGTTCACCGGCCGCTAGTTCGGGCATTTGAAATATAACCGTCCCGGAAGAATCACTGTCGGTATCGTAGGTGAAGTATTCGGTTGAGATGTATGATTGATTTTCATCGTTATCAAAAACAAAGGAGATATCGTGTCCCATTTGTCCGGCGATATTAATTCCGAGAGGATCCCTGATAGCGATTTCAAACTCATTCCCGGGACTTACCACATCGCCGTTTTTAAAACTCAGGTTCACAAAACCGATTTCTATTTCGGGACCAGTCGTGTCAAGTACTGATTCTGAACCAGAATAAAAAATAGGAGCATAATATCCGCCAACCTCGGCAGCGGTTTCGTCATTCCAGCCAGTTATAGTGATTTTTCCGCTGCTGCCGGCATAGTTTAAATCCTTCGGGATGAAAAAACGGGAAGAAAATTGTCCTTCGGTGATTTTTACTTGTCCATTGAACAGAATTTCCCCCGGGAGTGTATAGGACATGGATCTTTCATTATTGTACTTATCAATCCAATATCGGGTTACTGACCGTTCACTATCGAATAATTTAACGAGGCCATTGCCTTGAAAACTCAGGCTACTGTTATCAACGTTTCCGTTTAATTGAATATTGGAAAGCGTTTTAAGTGTATCCGATGCAAGTTTATTTACAGTTACCTGTTCAGATGGCATTGCCAGATACAGCGCCGGATCACCGAAGAGAACGTATTTTTCATTATTTTCATTTATACCGCTGCCGTTGCAGGAAATAATCTGAAGAACTTCACCTAACCTGATTCGATTAGCTGTTTTATTATTTAACAGATTAACAATCCAGCTGTTCACAAAACCGGCATTATATGCACCATAGGTTGCTCGGGTGGCCGCAAGTGCTGCGATTCCGCCATCCTTTGGTTCCAACACCAATGCTTCCGGGAAACAACTTCCGGATATATCGTCAAACTGGCCCCAGCTGCAGGTTCCCGCTATCCAGAAAGGGAGTTTCATCCCGGTATTGATCCGGCCTAGATCACGGTTCATTTCAAGAATATACTCTTGGGCCCAGACTGTCGGACTGCCATGTCCGAAATAATTGATCAGCACAGTGCCGTCCTCAATTTGTTTAAGTAAATCCACTGTGGCATCCGGTTTTTTGACGCCATAAGACGATGCATCCTGAATTTCGGGGTATTCAAGAAGATAAAGTTTTTTTACATCAAATGTTTTTGGGAGGTAACCGGCAATGCTGTTTTCAGTGTCCGTAATATGATATGTCTCGTTGGTGAGTGGCCGTTCGGGATCATCGGCAACGAGTGTGATCCTGCTGCGCCAGTCGCCATAGATGGGCTCGAGTGTGTAGGATCGGATTTTATCCACCACTGTCTGTGCTTCTGACGCGGTTCGGGCATTGATTCTGCCGATTGCCAGATCCATTTTTTTATCATTCCCATTGATATAGGTAAACCGCATATCAGTCGCATATGAAGCAAAACCGGCATTACCACTTCCACCAGTTTCTTCAACCTGGTAAGTCATGACCAGATCACCGGTCTCTGATTCAATATGGCGATAATCGAAGGTGCCGTCACCCAGCAGGAGAACATATTCGGGAGGTACAACCCAGTTATGAAGCGCATACGCAAGAAACTGACGGATGGCATGAGGATCGACGATATCTGCATTGAATTCTCGTAATATTTGATTCTGAGAGACGATGATTGTACTCAGCCGATCGGCACTTTTAACATCCTGTGAGTACAGTTGAGCGAGATCCTGGGCAGCATCACTGAATTTTTCATTTGTAATAATAACATATTGGGCTGAAATATCGGGATTTCGCAGAGTATTCCATTGGGGATTTTCGATCAGAGAGATTTTATTAATAGACAGGTATTCCGATGACTGGGTCAGAAGATAATGAGACCGAGTGATCTCGTCATTATAGGATTTAAATTGTAGTTCATCTGTGGTTTGTGAAACGACATTTAGAATTTTAACATCTTTCCAGTCGGTTATATCGAAAATCTCAGGGTTGCTGAAGCCAATATCACTTAGATTGTATTCGATGATACCAGTGTTGGCCGGTCCCCAGAAATCCAGTTTTTCCCCTGCCGGTTTTAGCGGGGCTTCATAACGGATTTGTAAAAAATCCAAATGGGCCTGTCCAGATGAATTGGATGCGGTATAATTCATTTTTATAATATTCGGTAGGCCTGGTTCCAGAGAAATACCAACCTGTTTGGATGATACATACCAATTACTGGTTGACCACGATGCAATGGGAACAGTGGCTCCGTTTAGATACATTTTATAGTAATGGGTTGTTTCATTATTAGCACCACGTGCTTTTATTGATAATTCAGCAGGAAAAGAGTCCTGATCGTCATCAGCTTTTTCAGGAATTTGAAAAATAACCGAAATATTTGCTCCGGAACTGGCAAATTTTTCACCGTACCAGGCTTTTCCGGAACGCAGAAAGTTGGTCAATTCCAGTTCATGCCGATCAATTTTTTCATATTTTGATACTAAGAGGTCCGCGTCAGCAGATGAAGCGGATGTGGTTTGCATAGTTTTGGGTGAGCCGGCAGCATCAGCGATCAACAGCCAATAATAATTGACATTCGAATAGGCATTGCGATTAAAATTTAGAGAACCGTTAATGTCAGCATCCACACCGCTGCTTGCCCGACCGTAAAACACAATAGTGTTGCCACTGTCGAATTTTCCATCTTCTCCGCCATCAATTTTGCGCGAATTTGCAAGCAGATTATCGATGACATCTATTCCTGGCGTATTATCTATCTCGCGTCCACCGGTCCCGTTTGAATAGAGAAAGATGCGATTATTATCGATAGATTGATTCGTCATACCAGTACTGACCAATTCCTGGTGGCTGATTTTATAAATACCATTATCAGTCACAGTGATTCTGAACCATTTTCCCGAGGGATAGCTCAGTGGTTTTGCCAAACTTCGACGAGGAGGTGTTTGCCATGTTGGTAAGTATTTTTTATTTACAAAAGCTCGGCTGATTGTCTCAATTATTTTCTGAGAAACAGCAGTAGATTTTTGCATTGATTGCCCGGAATAATTAACGGAGATATCCATGGAACGCACGACACTAATCTGCTCTGAGTTGATTGCTCGAATCGGGTAGATCACAAGCTCACCAACCGGATTGAAGCGATAATAACCAATGTCCACAATCTCCGACGTCGGTTTTGAATTAATTACCCGAATATCCTTTTCGCTCAGTAGATGATTGAGTTTGATAATTTCTGTTTTAATGTTCGAAATTCGAATTGTCGGTGCCTTGGGAGCCGGCAAAGCCAATGCAACAGACCAGTAGGGGATAGAAAGAGAGGAGGATATTTCAACAATATCCGCAACTCCTAAATGGATTGCAAAAATTGGTTCCAGGTCAGTACCAAATCTACGCCATTCGGGTTTTGAAGAATCACTGATATTCAAAACCAGACCGTTTTCTTTTTCCTGAATTATTGTTGTTTGATAGGCAACTAATAATGACGATAATAGTAATGTAACGGCAGTTGTTTTTAAATATTTTAGTTTCGATTTTCCCATAATAAGTTTGGAAAATATAACCTTCAAAATTATGATTCGCAATATGACAAAAAATGAGTACCGTAAAATTTCAATCTTTTTAGTGGGAAAATGTTCCGGAATATCCAATAAATCTGGAATTTTCCTATATCCTGAAACGCTATCGTTAAACCTATGATTTACCTTGCATAAGGAGTCACAGAAAAGTAAATTTACCCGCTTTATTGAATTTGGATAGGCATCGATGTTAGAGCAATTACAGGAAAGTTTAGGAAAAATAGTAAAGACCCTTCGCAGCGAGGGGAAAATCACGGAAAACAATATCCGTGACACCCTTCGCAGCGTGCGGCGTTCGTTGCTTGAAGCCGATGTCAACTATAAAGTTGTCAAAGAATTTATCGATAATGTTCAGGAAAAAGCCATTGGCATTACGGTTACAAAAAGTCTGACACCTGGCCAGCAGGTCGTCAAGATTTTTAATGATGAACTGACCCGGCTCCTGGGTGCAAAGCAGTATCATCTCAAAACAGCATCAATGCCACCGACGGTGATTTTGTTAGCTGGTTTGCAAGGGTGTGGAAAAACCACCTTCGCTGCCAAATTGGCGCTGATGTTGAAAAATCAAAACCGTAAACCGTTACTGGTTTCGGTTGATGTGTACCGACCGGCCGCGATGCAGCAGCTAGAGATATTGGGAAAACAAATCGGAGTTCCCGTATTTTCGGAAAAATCGAAAGTTGTCAAACGAGCCATCGAAGCGGTCGATTATGCCAGGAAACAACATCTTGATACGGTAATTGTCGATACAGCCGGGCGTCTGCACATTGACAAAGAGATGATGAAAGAGCTGGACGCGCTGAAGAAAAATCTGAAGCCCCAGAACATCCTGTTTGTCGCTGATGGTATGACCGGTCAGGATGCGGTAAACACAGCGGCATCGTTTAATGACCAACTGGGCTTTGATGGGATTATCCTGACAAAAATGGATAGTGACACACGTGGCGGCGCAGCGCTTTCTATCGTAAGCGTAACCGGAAAACCGATTATGTATATTGGTACCGGAGAGAAACTGGAAAACATTGAAGCCTTCCACCCGGACCGGATCGCCAATCGTATTTTAGGAATGGGCGATGTTGTCTCACTGGTTGAAAAAGTACAGGGTGCTATTGATATTGAACAGGCGGAAAAATTAGAAAAGAAACTGCTGAAACAGCAATTCACTCTTGAAGATTATCTGGATCAGTTAAAACAGATCAAGAAGATGGGACCGATCGGTGATATTCTCGATATGATCCCGGGCTTTTCAAAATTAAAATCAAAAAATATAAAAGTTGATGACAACGAACTGACTCGAGCTGAGGTGATCATTCAGTCGATGACCCGCCAGGAACGGCAAAAGCCGAACCTGATAAACGGAAGTCGCCGGAAACGGATTGCCCGTGGAAGCGGAACCCAGCCGAACGATGTCAATCGCCTGTTAAATCAATATTGGCAATTAGTAAAAATGAGTAAGCAGATGAGTAGAATGAAATTACCAGCGAATCTCTCTGCTTTTGGAATGTGATAATAACACAAAGGA
>CAZAKB010000028.1:6844-26644 GCA_964485475.1 uncultured bacterium | reverse complement strand
GACATTTCCACCTTAACTTTGCTTAATTACTGTCCAAACATTGGGGGGAACCTTACTTCTCTGCGACAAATGGCAGCGATGCTTTCTTCACCGCGTAGGCCGTCTAAAATTATCCGGATCTTTTCTTCAGCTCCATACTTCTTACGAGTGTTCCGTTTAATGTCTTTGACAATCTTTTCTGATGATGGTTTAGTACTCATTCTTGCTCCTTCTTCATTCTGTTAAATTACCAAAACCATCTCTTAACTTTTAACCCTTTTTGGTCCCAATCCTTCTGAAGTCAAACAGATTATAAGGCTAATGCACATCTTTTTTTTCAAGTTTTTATTTTACACAACGGGTTAATCTAAATATATTTTTGAAGATATTACTATTTCCAGTCTATTTGATAGCAATGCTCCTCTATTTATTTTATTCTACCTTCGAAATACCACAGGCGTGAGCCCGTAGCTATTTACTTTGTTGTTTTATCATTGCTCGATTTCAAATAAATTACGGCGAGGCTTCGGCAAGTTATGCCTCACCGTTAGCTGTATAGGAGATCATATATTAAATGAAGAAAATGGTTAGAAAAATGGGTTGTGAAGTGTTTAAAATTAATGCTAGATATTTTGAAATGGAATGGGATCAATCCGAACCTAACCAAAAAGCAGCATGGGAATTATATATAGAATTTATCGACCAGAACCACAACTCAAAAGTTAGACACGTCGCATGTTGAAGATGAAAAACTGTTGTTTACCCAAGTAATATTAGCTGGATATCTGTAGATAAAAGAGCCGAATTTTATTTCCAGTTAAAATCGAACAATGCATGTTCCTGCCTGTATTGTATAAAGGGCCATAAACGTTCAAAATTATCGAAGGAGTGTGATCATGAATGCAAACAAGAAAAAGGAAACGAGCAAGCCTTTAACTCCCGAGCTGCTCGTGAAAATGAACGCCTATTGGCGTGCTGCGAACTATTTATCGGTCGGACAAATTTATCTCTACGACAATGCACTGCTGAAAAAACCGCTCAAGCTGGACCACATTAAACCCCGGCTTCTCGGTCACTGGGGCAGTACACCGGGCTTGAATTTTATCTACGTTCACCTTAACCGAGTAATCAAGAAACACGATTTGAATGTGATCTATATCACCGGGCCGGGGCATGGCGGACCGGGATTGGTAGCGAACGCTTATCTTGAGGGAACCTACAGCGAAGTTTATCCCAACATTTCGCAAGACGAAGACGGGATGAAACGGTTGTTCAAGCAATTCTCTTTCCCTGGCGGGATTCCAAGTCACGTGGCGCCTGAGACACCCGGATCAATTCATGAAGGTGGCGAACTGGGTTACTCATTGTCCCACGCATACGGAGCCGCGTTCGATAATCCCGATTTGCTTGTCGCGTGTGTAGTCGGCGATGGCGAAGCAGAGACGGGTCCGCTTGCCACAAGCTGGCACTCGAACAAGTTTCTCAATCCGGTTCATGACGGAGCAGTGCTTCCTATCCTTCATTTAAACGGCTATAAAATTGCCGGCCCGACTGTATTGGCCCGCATTCCGAATAATGAGCTTGAAGCGCTTTTCCGCGGTTACGGTTACTCGCCCTATTTCGTCGAGGGAGACGATCCGACAGAAATGCATCAACTTCTGGCTGCCACACTTGATACGGTGGTTGCTGAAATCCAGGCTATTCAAAAGGATGCTCGTACGAATGGATTTAAAACTCGTCCAAAATGGCCGATGATCATTCTACGTTCTCCCAAGGGTTGGACCGGTCCCAAGGAAGTGGACGGCAAAACGACCGAAGGGACATTCCGTTCTCATCAGGTTCCCATGGGCGATATGAGTCATGCAGGACATGTGAAACTTCTTGAGAAGTGGATGCGGAGCTATCAGGCAGAGGAGTTGTTCGACGAGAACGGCAAATTGCGTTCCGAATTCGCTGAGTTGGCACCGAAAGGAGAGCGCCGCATGAGCGCCAATCCGCATGCCAACGGCGGCCTTTTACTGCGTGATCTGCGCTTACCGGATTTCCGTGATTATGCCATCAAAGTGCCGAAGCCAGGTGCTGTATGCGGAGAAGCCACGCGTGCTCAGGGCGAGTTTATCCGCGATGTGGTGAAACATAATCCCTCTAATTTCCGTGTTTTTAGCCCGGACGAAACAGCGTCAAACCGTTGGGGATCCGTATTTGAAGTGACGGACCGCTGCTCAACTGCGGAGATCATTCCCTCTGACGAGCATGTCTCGCCCGATGGCCGCGTGATGGAAATGTTAAGCGAGCACCAGTGTGAAGGCTGGCTTGAAGGCTATCTTTTGACAGGCCGGCATGGCTTTTTCTCATGCTATGAAGCGTTCATCCATATCATTGATTCCATGTTTAACCAACACGCGAAATGGTTGAAAGTAACCAAACGTATCCCGTGGCGAAGGCCAATTGCTTCTATGAATTATCTGCTCTCGTCACTCGTATGGCGGCAGGATCACAATGGATTCAGCCATCAGGATCCCGGCTTCATTGACCATGTCATGAATAAAAAAGCGGAAATCATTCGTGTGTATTTGCCGCCGGACACCAACACGCTGTTGTCTGTGACTGACCATTGCTTGCGGAGCCGTGATTATGTCAATGTCATCATTGCGGGAAAACAGCCAGCACTGCAATGGCTGGACATGGATTCTGCCATTAAGCATTGTACTGCGGGGCTCGGCATCTGGGAATGGGCTAGCAACGACAAAGGCGGAGAACCTGATGTGGTGATGGCGTGTGCAGGTGATGTACCGACCATGGAGACATTGGCAGCGGTGGATATCCTGTGGCAGCGCTTTCCGGACCTGAAGATTCGTGTGATCAATGTGGTGGATTTAATGACGCTCCAGCCGCAGAGTGAACATCCTCACGGATTGAGTGACAGGGACTTCGATGTTCTCTTCACAAAGGACAAGCCCATTATTTTTGCATTTCATGGATATCCTCTGCTCATTCATCGCCTGACTTATCGTCGGACCAATCACAAAAACCTTCATGTTCGTGGATATAAAGAAGAAGGAACCACAACCACACCCTTTGACATGATGGTTCTGAACGATCTCGATCGATTCCATTTGGTGGGTGATGTCATTGATCGTGTACCAAGTTTAGGTTCACGTGCGGCTTATGCCAAACAGTTTCTCCGTGATAAGCTGCTTGATCACAAGAAGTATATCCGAATACACGGTGAAGACATGCCGGAAATTCGTGATTGGAAGTGGGACAGTTCCAATGAAATCCGGTAAAAGAGATAAATCTGAGTTCTGGAAAGATTTAAAAATTGATGGTAAGAGCGACGCTCACAAAATTTTATTACTTCTTTTTCTATTAGTCCAGTTTTAATGTTCCAAGACATTATTTCTCTTAAAAATCTTCAAAGTGTTTGGATGAATAGGAAGTATATTCAGATATTTAAAGATAATAAATCACAGTTTTAAGATATTGAAAACAGAAAATTAATCGCATGAGACAACTCTTCTACGCATTTTGGTTACTCATTCTCTTCTCACAGCAAATATGGCCTCAATCGTCAGGGATCATCCAGGGATGTGCCCACGATACAGAGGGAAATCCCATTCCCACTTTGAATGTCATCCTGATCGGTACGAACCAGGGTGCCGCCACCGACGCCGACGGATATTTCATTATCCAGGGTATCCAGCCGGGCACATACACCGTTACGTTCGAGCATATCTCATTCAAGCCCCTGAGTATCGAGAACCTCGTGATCCGGGAAGACACCCTCTCTCTTGGAACCGTGACGCTGAAACAACTCATTATCCCCATCCACGAGGTCGTGGTCACGGCCACTCGCTCTAACAGGCGCGTCGTCGATGTATCCCGACCCGTCAACGTCGTCCCGGCACAGCGCATCGAGGAACGCAACGCCAAGACCTCCGCCGAAGCACTCCGCGAGGAAACCGGCATCTTTATTCAGAAGACGAGCCACGGCGGAGGCTCCGCGATTATCCGGGGGTTCAGCTCCAATCAAGTGCTGTTACTCATAGACGGCGTGCGCCTGAACAACTCCACCTACCGTCTGGGCAACCACCAGTATCTCACCAGCGTCGATAATTTCATCGTGGACAAGCTGGAAGTTGTGCGCGGACCCACATCAGTTCTATATGGCAGCGATGCCATGGGAGGCGCTGTCAACGCTATCACAAAAATCCCGACGCTGACCAACACCGATCCGGCCATGAACTACCGTATCGGAAGTCGATACGCCTCGGCCGATCAGGAGAAAACCGCACGAGCGGACATTACCCTACACAATCACCGCTGGGCCCTGCTTACCGGATTCAGTTATAAGGGGTATGGCGACCTCCGCCGAGGCAGCAACAGCAGCCACCCGGAACTCGAGAACGCCACCGACGGATGTATCCAGCGCCCCACGGGCTTTTCTGCATACGATCTCGACGCCAAACTCGTCTACAGCCTGAAGCCCGAACAGAGGTTCATCGTGGCCTATCAAATGGCTAAAAAAATCGACGTGCCCCGGTACGACAAATACGAGAACAACGGCTACCACCGGTGGGTGTACACTCCTCAAAACCGCAACCTCTTCTACATGATCTATGAAAATGCATCAAAAGACAAGTTCTTTTCATCCCTCCGGGCTTCCGTCTCTTACCACATCCAGGAGGAGGGCCGCGAGACACAAAAAATGGTCGATGATCCGATAAGCAAGGAACGCGACAAAGTCAATACCCTCGGCCTTACCCTACAGCTCGATTCCGAATTCCGTCGTCACCACCTCTCATATGGCGTGGACATCTACGCCGACGACGTATCGAGCAACAGCCGCACGATCGCCGGTAATGGGATCGTGAAGGTCGATGAGCGCGGCCGTTACCCCGACAACGCCGCCTACGCCAGCATCGGAGCCTTCTTGCAGGACGAAATCCGCATCGCTAAAACATGGACGGCCACTGTCGGAGTACGGGCCAGTCGTTTCACCACGACCTTTACGCTCGATCAGACGGATACCCACGCCAGTCTCGGCAACATCGATCTGGATTACCAATCCGTGACGGGAAGCCTGGGAATCGTTCGAAAAATCACTGAAACTCTCTTCTTAAACGCCAACGTCGGCCAGGCTTTCCGCGCGCCCAACCTCAGTGATCTCGCCAAGTTGGGGGAATCCAAGGGTGACACGTACGAAGTACCCAACGCCGATCTCACGCCTGAAAAGATGCTGAGTGTAGATATCGGGTTTAAGATACAATCCGCATCAGTCCGCTCTTCGGTATCGGCCTACTATGCCCACATCACCGACATGATCACCAGCGCCGACGCCGTCTGGAACGGCTCCGGCGAGATCGATATTAACGGCGTGATGTATAAAGTCAAATCCAAGCAGAATATCGGCGATGCGTACATTCGGGGTTTTGAAAGTTCCCTGCAGATCGATCTGTACAGAAACCTATCCTGTTACGGCAACCTAACCACCACCTACGGACATAACACTACAGGCGATGAACCCGTTGGCGGCATTCCCCCGACCTTCGGATTGGCCGGCTTAGAGTGGCGGAAAAGCGAGTGTCACCTTGCTGCATACGTTCGATTCGCGGGGGATCAGGACCGTCTCTCTACCGACGATAGGGACGATCCGCGCATTCCCGAAAGCGGCACACCGGGCTGGATTACCCTGAATCTGCGCGGCGGATTTCCCCTCTGGGACAGGCTCGGCATCCGTCTTGCTATAGAGAATATCCTGGATTTGAACTACCGTGAGCACGGCTCAGGTATCAACGGCCCGGGACAAAATTTCATTATTAGCCTGACACTGAATAATTGAATATGATTGAATATAATTTGGGTTACTCACTTTCAAGATTCCTCCTTAATTCGGGCGGACACGACCATCTTCTGTAGTATCGACCTGACAGGCGGAATCGATACGTCGGACGCTCACTCCTGACGGTTTTTCCCGTATCCTGCATGAGAGGTCTGCGGGGCATTTGAGAATGACCACAGCGCTTTTACGCGGGTTCAGCGGATTTATGCCATCGCTGCACCAATCGGCTTTCCGGTAGAGGCACTGCATGCCGAGTCCCCACGTGATTCGTGATGGTTTATCAGAATCAGCAGGGGCAATTCAGAATTCCCTCTACGTATTTCCAATATCGAGCTTGGGGGTGAACATATTCCAGTTGACTTGTAATAGAATTCGGCGTATTATCGAAATAACAATGAATCACATAGAATCTATCCGGAAACCTTTGCGACAGTGGCAGGGGTCTATCGGCAGTTATCCGAGTCGTTCATACATATGGTAGGTGTTAAATAGTAAAAGAAGGATGATATAAAAATGGTTAAACTTATGTTTGGACTTATTTGCAGTAGATTATGAAGGGGGAATGGGCCAGTATATATTTCTTACCTGCACTAATTGAACAAGGGATACTTTTTTTGTATCACCCGAAGCGGAAAATCATTTCAAATTTTGTGATGTTTATTGAACAAGAGAAGCCAATCGCTCCGCAGTTTGCCGTATCTCATATCTTACCTGTTAGACATATATATGAATTGTCGATGTTGAAATTAAAAGAATTTCACGTTATAAATATTTGTTTTCTGATACTTATCTTAATTTGTACCTTTGGAATAATATGTTATTCAAAGCCATATTACAATTCTACTCCCAATTGGATATCTGAACCATTACAATATCGATCAACTGGATTAGGTGTTTCGGATATAAATCAGGATGGCTGGAATGATATCATAATTTCGAATGGAAACGATATGGCTCGTCAAAACCTTTGTGTCTATTATAATAATGGTGATGGAAGTTTTCCTCTTATTCCTTCATGGTTGAGCGATGATCTGGATTATCATGGCCATCTATCAGTAGGTGATATAAATGGAGATAAACTTCCTGATGTGGCTGTTTCTGTATTTTTGGGACAGAATGGCTTTGATGAACCCGGTTGTGTGAAAGTTTATTATAATACCGGAACTGAGTTGGAACCCCTACCATCTTTCCGAAGTGCTGATAGTATGTACACATTTTCTTGTGTTTTGGGGGATGCGGATGGTGATGGTGATCTGGATTTATCAGTTGCGGGAGGGCAACCTTTTGGAGATGATTTTAAAAGTACTAATGGTAGAATTTATTACAACAATAATTTCGTTCTGGACACTTTGCCCCGATGGAAATCTGAAGAAATAATGTGTGCAATGGACGTAGAATTTGCGGACATGGATAATAATGGTTACCTGGATCTCATTTTCGCGAATAACTTTGGACCAAATTTTATTTATCTGGCGGATAATGCTGGTAATATAAGCAAAACATGTTCATGGGCATCGTATGATAATGATTACGGTTCAAATTCAATTGCCATTGCAGATTTTTATCATGACAATTATCTAGATTTAGCAATTTCAACTAATCCAGCACATGGTGGTAGTGGAAAATATAAGATTTATAATTTTAAATCTGCTCCTATTGGTCAATCTCTTCCTGATTGGACTTCTGAGCTATCTATATTTGGCTCAGCCATCTATGCAGAGGATATTGACCATAATGGATATACTGATTTAATTACTGGTTGCTGGCATGGCAACATTCAACTATTTCAGAGCGATGATAATGGATTACCAAAAAATCCAGCATGGCATTCTGAAACTATTTCAGTCATTGAAGCATTTGCCTTGGCTGATTTAGACTGTTATTGTAATATAAATGTAGCTGATACAATAATAGTCAGTTCAGATTCTATTTCTATTTTTTATCTTAATCGCTCAAACATCGAGAAAATACAATCTATTTACCTTAACGATCAAGCGCTCCTTGATGGTCTTGAGTTCTGTAGCGTTGCTGGAAAAAACTGGATTTCTATAAAACCAATTGTTAAATGTGGCGATGTAATCATTGTCGATTATTTTATATCTTATTGTCGTGATTTAATCATCACAAATTGGGATGATAATATTGGTAATTATGTTTTTTATAATCAATCATCAACTGGAATTGTATACGATTATCCAACAAGATATGAATTAGGAATTAGTGTATTTCCAAATCCTTTTAATCAAAAATGTACCTTTAAAATAAAAATGCCTGTTTCATCAAACATTGAAATATTTATCTACGATCTTAATGGTAGGTTTATTAAGAAGATAAATAGTTTTTGTGCATCGAATACAGAATTTAATTATCTATGGGACGGGAAAAATAGTAGTGGTAATTATGTTACTTCGGGTATTTATTTGTATTCGGTTAAATTCTCAGATTATTTTCTATCTGGCAAAGTTTTACTAATTAAGTAGATGCTTTAGGATAAATGTATATAGTCGATTTTTTTGTCATTTAATATTTATGTGATAAAACATCTTATTTCCGATTTAGTATAAATAGAATATATAGGTGAGGTCTGTATTTAACGTGAGCTCGATTTAAGAAGATGCTCAGAAGATTAGCAATGGAGACTGTTAATTATTCTCTAAAAATTAGGTGTAACCCTCAAATTTCCCATCAGGGATTCCCGTTGGAGAATTCGGGGGATATCTAAATAAAACCCGCTATCAGATCCGTTTTTCCAGTAGGGATGTCTCCGGAAAACGGTTTTATTAACCAGAAAAATATTGATTACTTATGTCGAACTCACATTATTTCGTAACTGGTAAATTGGATTTTGGTAAAATCAATCACGCCTGTGCTTGGTTTATATAATAAATACCCACTCTAAACGAGAAGAAACCCCTAAAATAGTATCACAAGACGTAATCTCGATTAAAAGAGATGCCGGGACATTGTTACTGGCTATTCGGAATCACTAACCCGACTTAGATTATTTTACCAACAGCAAATCATAAGCCAGTCCCGGAATACTGATTGTAGTTTCGCTGCCGGAAATCCGATATTGCTTATTTCCAATTAATGATTTTAATGTCTTCCCTTCGAGCCAGGCAGGAAGGCAGACTGTAACATTATTCGGATTTTCACTTTTATTGATCAGGATAATCAAGCGGTTTTGCGTATCGCCCCGGCTGTATACCATTATATTGTTATCGGTATATAGATTAAGATAGTCGCCGCGTCTCAGACATGAATATTCGTTGCGAAGTTTTGTCAATTTTTGGAATGCTTCAAGTTGTTCAGTCTCCCATTTAGTAAGATCATCTCCAAAGCGCATCATCCGGCGGTTATCCGGATCATTGGCGCCGGTCATTCCGAATTCATCGCCATAAAAAATGATCGGCACACCCGGAATTGTCATGAGATAACAGAAAAGAATCTGTTCCTTTAAATACGTCGAGTATTCATTAACTTCAATAGCGGGTTCACGAAATGCCCGTTCAACACCATTTTCAGCGAGGGTGATATCACCTTCCAGCAGTCCCATGATTCGAATCTGGTCATGACTGCCAATAATATTACCCATCAGATTGTTGTACCCGTAAACCTCAAGGGCTTTATCCATGGCAATTTTCAGTTCATTTAAATCGCCATTCGGGTCGGTGAAGAGACGACGAAGGATGAAATACTGGTTGGCATTAAATTGGGATTCCAGCATCCCGTTATTGACATAGGATTTAATCAGATCGTCGCCGCCAAAGGTTTCACCAATCTGGTAACTGTCGAGCGAACGATCCGGTTCAATATCAGACTTTATCTTGTGTGTAAGGCTGCGCCAAAAAGCGTAAGGAACATGTTTGGTAGCATCATGACGAAAACCGTCAATGCCGGTCTCTTTCAGCCACCAGAGAGCATTGTTGGTCATTGTTTCAACGGCTTCAGCAGAATTCTCGTAATCGAAGGAAGCGAGAAAAGTATCAAACCATGTTGTCAACCGGTATTCATCCCAGCGGCGGATATTCTGTGTTCCGTCTGGAAGATTATAGTCTCCGAACCAATCACGGTGTTCCTGAAAATAGGGATGTTCAATGTGGACATGATTCGATACAAAATCCAACAGTACTTTAAGATCATGCCGGTGAGCCGTTTCGACGAGTTTTTTAAATTCATCCAAAGTGCCGAATCGAGGTTCAGTTTCATTTGGGCTGGTCGGCCAGTAGCCGTGGTAACCACTGTAAAAACGGTGTGGCTCTGGCCATTCCTGCCATGCTTTTTCGCTCGTTTTGTTTACTGGTGAAATCCAAAGTGTGTTAATACCGATATTGTTAAAATACCCGCTTTCAATTTTGTCGATTATCCCGGCAAAATCACCACCCTGAAAATTGGCCCGCCAGTTCAGCTCCGGGTGAATGATCGGTTTGTCATTCTCTTTGTCTCCATTGGCAAAACGGTCAATCATCAGGGAATAGATTATCGCATCCTGCCATTGAAAATTCTTGTTGTCTGCTTCAGGTTTTCCGTTTTTCAGCCAGACGGTCAGGATGTTTCCCGGCCGGTTTTTATAGTTTGTAACAATTCGCAACATCGATATTTTTTTGCTTTGATTTATCGGGGACAAATCAATACTTATCTCATGGCCCCTGATATGAACATTGTCGTTTGAGTAGAATTTATTATCATTTAAAACCGATACAGAAATATCCTTCATTTTACATTTTGTATCGATGGCCAGATGAATAGTTGTCTCTTCGTGGCCCGGCATAAAATATAAGTTCGGAATTGAATCCTTTCCAGAAGATTGAACATTGATTAACGAATTGAAATACCCAAAACCATTATCCACTTTGACCGGATTTTCCGGATCGAATATTTCACGGTTGCCGATCACAAATTGGTACTCATAAATCCCATCATCCAGGAACACGGACCGTGTAAAAGTACCATTGCCATCGTTATCGGACATGGGGGTGGAATTCCGGCTCCAGTTATTGAAATTACCCATAATAAAAACGTTTACGTCTTTTTCATCAACTTTTACCTGAAACGTTACTTCCGTCTTTGTCCTTACGATTACCGGTAAAACCATGGGGTTATTCCCGTTTTTGAACCGGATAAAACTGAGACCGGTAAAACCGTTAAAAGGGGTCAGTTTTAATTCATTGGTTTCCGACGAATAACCGATAGCAATTGTGTTATTTGGTTGAAATTTCAGATTATAGGATTTCGCGAAAAAAATATCACTAACGGGCAGTGTTGTACTTTGGCCCGGATCGATGGTCAGGAATTCAATGATATCCTTTGTCTGGTATTCCTGGCTGGGGTGTGAACATGAAACCACCATTAATCCGATAAATATTCCTGCTAAAAGGAGTAAGGCTGATTTTCGTTTAATGACAATAGTCATTGCAGTTCCTCCGATAATTATTCATAGAGAACAAGTGCTGATATTGGTTTGAGTTCTATGGCAGTTGAGGATATTCGGCTGATAATTTCCACACCGGCATTGGAATGATTAACCACAACCGACCACTTACCTTTTGGAATGGTAAAGGACTCGGTTCGGTGGTTGGGATTCACAAGAACCAAAATCCGATTCCATTTGTCTTTTGAATCTCCTCGGGTAACCTGGAATGCGATTCCATTCTCGGGAATTCTGTATATGCTGTGGTCCAGGAAAGAGACATTTTTTTGGACGTCTTCAGCCGTTGTCAATCTGAGCATTGGGTGCTCTTTCCGTAACTGAATTAAGCCTTTGTAATATTGAAAAATGTCCCGATTTTCCTGTTTATAATCCCAGCGGATTTTATTGATTTTATCGGGCTGATTATAACTGTTATGGGAACCGAATTTTGTTCGTAGCATTTCCTGTCCGCCATGCATGAACGGGACTCCCTGAGATGTAAAAAGCAAAACTGCGGCCAGTTTGTCCATTGCTTTTAGTTCGGTATCGGTCAATGAACTGTCGCTTTCGGTGGATGCAACGAGTTGATCCCATAGAGTCCGACCGTCATGACAGGCGACATAGTTCAGGACTTCGGTAGGCGAATCGGCAAAGTCGTTTATACTGCCGATGATTCCGCTTTTTACAGCATCGATATTTCGGCCGGTCTGAATATAACCGGGTTCGGTATTGAACCAGGGGCCTTTTAGTGCATCCCGGTAATGGTCATTGAAAACCGCAAATCCTTTGCCACGCTGTGTTCCTTTAACCGTTGGAACAATTGGCGTATCACCGGCTGTCCAGGGCTCGCCATAGATGAAAATATCCGGATGAATGGAATGCAATTCCTGCACAATTGTTTCCAGGGTTTCCATATCAATCAAGCCCATCAGATCAAATCGATAGCCGTCGATTTTATATTCTTCTACCCAATATTTGAGTGACTCCACGATGAATCGACGTACCATTGGCAATTCTGATCGGACTTCATTACCGCAACCAGAACCGTTCCAGTAGTTACCATCGGTTTTTTCCCGGTAATAGTAATTGGGAGTAATTCCGTTAAAATTATAACGGATTTCAGGATTTGCCTCGGCTGTGTGATTATAAACGACATCCAGCACGACTTTAATGCCTCGTTTATGACAGGCGTCGACCAGTTGTTTGAATTCTGCTATCCGGCTGGCGTCATACTGGTTTCCGGCAAACCAGCCGTCCGGCGAGTTGAAATTCACTGTCATATAACCCCAGAAGTAATTATTGACCGCGTTATTGTGTTCGAAATCCTGAATCGGCAGGAGCTGAATTGTATTGATGCCCAGCTCGACCAGATGATCCAGTCCGGTTTTGATATCTGTACCGGGCAAAGTTGTATTTTCTTCGGTAAAACCCAGGTAATTGCCCTTATGTTGAATACCTGAATTTTCAGCGATGCTGAAATCCCGGATATGAATTTCATAAATAATAGCATCACCGAATGGAAACGATGGAGAATCAGCAACAGGTGTTTTATCCTGAAATATCAGCGCTCTGCCATCGTGAGTTGTTGCACAACGGGCATAGGGGTCAATATATTCAAGGTCCGGTTTGTAGGCCGGATCAGGGCCATTGACAGAATAGGTGTAGTATTGATCAATTATGTCTTCTTGGATAGTGGTTGACCAGATGCCGTTGGCCTTTTTCTCCAGGGATATCTTTCTCGCTTTTCCACCAATCGCCTTTTTGTACAGATTTAAGGTGACACTGCTTGCGCCAGGTGTAAAAAGTGTAGAGATTGATTTCTCTTTGGAATATTTAATACCTAAATCTACATCCGATTGGTATTCCGTTAAAATATCCCGCAGGAATATATCACCGGGCTTATAACCGTTACCCTTGATTTGTCCAGGCAAATCAGAGGGGGTAAGTTTCTGATTAAGTGTCAGTTTAAGCAGATTAGAAGAATCTGCTGTATCCGGTATCATTGTGATTGATTTGAATGTGTCAACCGCTTTTGAATGCAGATTCAGTACCGGATTAAAGACCGTCAATGCCTGTTTATCCATGGGATTAGAAAGGATTACTGTTAACATTTCGGGGCTGTCTAAGAACGCTTTCCGGATAAACGGTTCTGTACTTGGCTCCTCAAGATAAATAGTGGCGTCACCCTGTAAAATCCAGATTTCACCAGGCATGGACCGGCTCCAGAAACGATTGGGATCATCCCGCTGTTCCCAGTTTTTGTATCGCGGCAGGATTCCAATATTGCCTTTTTGAGGATATTGATCGATAGCCAGTGTGTAAATATCTCCGAAGTCATCGCTTTCAGATGACAAAACTTCAATGGTTTTCTGATCAACCCAGGTCCATAGTGTCCAGTCGGTGTATAGGTTATCAAAACGATGGTAGTGGACTATCATGGAGTTCATTGGCTTATTTCCGGATGGTTTGCAGTTTAATAAAAACAGGGACAGGAAAAGGAAGACGATTACCCGATAACTCCGGGAAAATTGAGAATGATATTTCATTGGTTTTTCCTTTTAACATATTCAATCTGATTTATGATGTATTTTAACAGTTTCGCGATAATAAAAGTACAAAAAAATCCCGCTTTCCCGATGGTTAAGTTGACAATTACCCGAAATCATGGTTATAATGTTAACGTCTGGACATTAATTTTATCAAAAAGGAAAAATATCCTTGTAACTGCCTTCTGAATTTGATATTTTTAGGCAAATGAGGGCCTGAAACTTTATGAAGTTGCTTTTCAGCCTAAAATATGTGTTTTTAACCCTGCTATTATTCGGTTCTTTTGTGCTTGAAGGCAAAGGCCCTGATCCGATACCGGATCACCCCGAAAATCAGACAGTCGTTAAAATCGGTCCGTTGGAAATAGATGCGATACTCGTAAATGGCGGAACTTTCGAAATGGGCGATAATTTCGACGCCGGCGAAAGTGATGAAAAACCGGTTCATGAAGTAAAACTTTCGGATTTCTATATTAGCATTACAGAGGTGACCGTCGCTCAGTATAAAACCTTCTGCCGCGAAACGAACCGGGCAATGCCTTTACAGGAGTCTTACAGTAAAGACGATTATCCGATTGTGTTTGTGACCTGGTTTGAGGCTCAGGATTTTTGTGAATGGGTTGGCGGTTGTTTGCCTACGGAAGCCCAATGGGAATATGCAGCCACATCTGGCGGGTCGTCTTTAAAATACCCAACCGGAAATGACATTAACAGAAATATGGCGAATTATAGTGGTACCGGGAAAAAGGATCGCTGGAAAAAACTGTCGCCGGTGGCAAAGTTTCCTCATAATATCCTCGGAATATATGACATGGCCGGCAACGTATATGAATGGTGCTATGATTACTATAAAAGCAGTTATTACAGTATGCCGGGATACCAGAATCCTCGCGGACCGGCCACCAGTATGTTCAAAGTATTACGGGGAGGTTCCTGGTATCACAACGAGGAAGATATGCGTTGCTCCGACCGGTTTCGCTATATGCCGGTAGCGCGGATCAGTTTTGTCGGTTTCAGAGTTGCCTGGGACCCGAAAACCGCAGCGGTAAAACACCATCCGACCAACCCTAACTAACGATTAACACTAAATGTCTCTGACAAGAAAATCGCTGAAAACCAACAGCCTGATTTTTGTGCTTGGATTTTCAGCGATCGTCAGTCAATTGGTTTTCATTCGTCTGACTGTCCAGTCGTTCAATGGAAATGAACTGACAATGTGTATTGCGATCGGACACTGGTTACTCTGGACCGGGGTCGGGAGTTTAATCGGGAGTCGGATTGTATCGGACAGGATAAAATCAAAAGGGTTGTTTGTTCTCATAATATTGTATGCAATACTTTTGATTATAGCGGCAAATTTACTTATACTAATCCGTCAAATGATCGGTGTAAATATTAGCGAATTGCTGGGATTGGAGCGAATATTTATCTGGACCGGTATGCTGTTTATGTTACCAGCACTGATAAATGGATTGTTTTTCCCCTTTCTTGTAAACTGGGTTGACAGACAACACATCGGGTATCCCATTCATAAGGTATATATCACCGAGACGATTGGGTCCGCAATGGGCGGGTTGGTCTTTATTACCCTGATCCTGTTAGGATTAAATTCCATAAATATTCTTTACCTGATCATTTTTTTTCTCATTGTGATTGCCGGACTGGTTTTTATTGAAAAACCGCTATACAAATTGTCTGTGGTGATTGTCAGTGGATTCCTGTACGTTGTTTTAGTGCAATTTGTTGCACCTGGAATAATGTCAATCAAATGGTTGCCATACCGGATAAACGAAATTCGTGAATCACCACATCAGGCGCTTTCGGCATTGTCATATGATGAAAATGTGATCCTGTTTTCAAATAATGAACCGCTGTGGAGTTTTGGAATTACTGAAAACGCCGAGGAACTGGTGCATTTTAGCTTGCTGAATCATCCTGCACCTCATCGAATCCTGATCATCGGGCCGGTGTCTCAGGATATTATCACCCAATTGGAAAAATATCCCTCAGTCGAGACAATCACATCTGTTCAAAATGATAAAGTGCTGGATAAAATGCTGGTAAAATATTCCCGACAAGAAGCAGTTGGGAATATTGAATTACGCCGGATTGTTGATGACCCCCTGAAATTTCTCCGGCAATCAATACCCTGCTTTGATGTTGTGATCCTGAATGTGCCACTGCCTGTGAATGCCATGTGGAACGTCTATTACACCAGGGAATTCTTTTCACTTCTGAAAAACCATTTGAATGACAGAGCGCTTGTATCCATGCAATTTCCGGGCAGTGAGACCTTTCTGAATGACGATCAGCTTCAGTTCCTGAAGGTAATGGAGAACACGGCGCATTCAATTTTTAATTATGTCGCCTGGATTCCCGGTGAAACCGTGCATTTACTGGCATCGGACCTACCGTTTGAGATTAGCTATGAAAACATCACTTTTGAATTGAAGTACCGGGAAATTGATAACCGGTATATCCGGGATAGTTATTTGTGGGACCGTCTGTCTCCGATGAAAATAGATTTCTTAAAAAACCGACTGTCCAGATGTTCAGCAAAACGCATCAATTCCATTACTAACCCAATCGGGTTTTACTACAATACGGTTCTCTGGGACCGGCAAACCGGTGGTTTATTGAAAACAATCTATCCCTGGTTCGCCGCAAAATCCCCGGCACTCTTTGGTGCGGCGCTTACCGGATTGATTCTATTGATAGTTATCATGATGCACCGTAAAAAACGACATTCGGCGATCAGCAAACTGAATATGGCAATGGTGGGCTTTTCGATTATGAGCCTGGAATCGGTCGTGCTGATTATCATGCAAAGTTATGCCGGGGCGCTTTACCTGAGAGTGGCTATCCTGAGTATGTCATTTATGATCGGTGCGGCTTCCGGGGCTGCCTGGCAACGTCAGCACCCCAACAAGGTGAATCATCGACAATTACTGTCTGTGCTTACAGTATTGCTGGTGATTGTTCTCGTTTACGGGCAACTAATTTTTCATGGTTCTTGCCTTCTGAACTACGCCGGGTTGCATTACCTGGTTCTGCTTATCAGTGGATTTACCGGCGGAGTGATTTTTCCGATTCTCAGCCAAAGGGTCGGCAATTATCACTCTATCAGTGATGCCAGCGCTTCGGGTTCCGTCTATGCCTGGGATATTATCGGCTCCTGTCTGGGTGTCTATATGACGTCAGGGTTGATCATCCCGGTGTATGGGCTTTTGACTGCACTGTGGTTGTTGGAAATTATTATCAGCTTAATATTGATTGGCAATATAGTTGTTAAATAATGAACATGGATACAATCAGCAAAACAGGGTATTAAAAATTAATTTGAATATTAAAATGAACCGATGTATTTTATCTTTGAACATGTTATGCGCTAATATCTTTTGTGTTTTGAAGAAATTATTTTAAACAGGTTTGTTTATTGCTGGCCGGAGCAATATAAGTTACCCTGAAAAGATATGCGAAAATTAAAATTCATCAATATTTTATGTATAGTAGGATTTCTAATCATACTCAATGCATGTGAAGACTCGTCCAATTTCGAAAATATAATTGACCCTGGTGATATTAAGCCGATTATAAAATTAACAAATACATATACCGAAGTGGTAATAAAGAATAAAAAGGGGGAGCATGTTGAAATTAGAGATGGAGCTGTATACGTAAATGATAAACGAATGAAATCACCTAATTGGTTATCATCATCTTACGAAGTGAGTATGCCTGTTCGTCCAGATTCAGTCTATACTTTCGAAATAATTTTAAGTAATGGCGATTCCTATTTTGCCTGGATTGAAACGCCGGAAATTAATCTGTACTACATTGATATTCCCGACAGTCAATCCCACAGATCTGATTTTAGGATTGGCTGGCTGGAAACCGATTATCGATATCCTCAAGAGCTAAAAATATACTGGTATGATAAAATGAATTTGGATAGTCTCGCTGGTAGTAATTCATATAATATAGAATATCCTTATAAAGGTGAATTTATTATCGAGAAGAAAAAAATAAAATATAGCAATGATGAAGACCATCCAATTAATTATGCTAGGATTTATTTATTTTCTAGGACTGAAGGAGTTATATCGAAAGAGTTTTTACCTGGCGGATCAATTTCCTGTGAATTATCAAGCAAACGCGGTATAAATATTTACTAAAGAGTACAGAATGAACAATATCCTATATTATCAACGATTTACAATTGTATTGTATCTTTTTCTCAGCATATTTGTGTTTTATAGATGCGAAAATATCGCAAGTACAAAAGAAATTACTGATCCAAAAGAAATTCGACCAATTATTACGATTAAGAGTTCCATGGATAATATCACAGGTAACTCAAAACAGACGATAGAAGTTATTATCAAAGATATCAACAATGATGCTATTATTATCGATGGTGGTAATGTTTATGTCAATGGTATCCAAATGCGATTACCTCAAAATGATTTATTTGGCGCCAAGGATGAATCCTATGAATTGATCTCAGAAATAATCCCGGATTCGTTATATATTTTTGAAATTGTATTCAGTGATGGAACAACCTATATGGCCTGGATTGAAACACCGGAAATAGATTTCTTTCAGTTAGATGTTCCTGAACAATATCCTCGAAATACCGATCTTGTCGTCAAATGGTTGGATGTGGATTTCCGGTACCCACAGTACTGTGTCATTCAGTATTATGATGCTGTTGATGGATTTTCTGAAAATAACCAGGTTCGGTTTATTGTACATAGTCCCTATGATGGAGAATATACGATTAAAAGCAAGTACATTAAATATTACAACAAAAGCAATGCCAGAGACGCAGAAATACGTGTGAAAGTAATCGCAGAAACAACGGGAGAGGTTTCAGATGAATTTCTTACCGGTGGGTCTGTGAAGTGCCAAATGGCGATTTATCAGAATATTGAAATTTATTAAGAAATTTTTAAGAAAAACCAACTAAGCTCTACTACAATATGGAGTTATTTTAAAATCTCATGGTTAAACACCTGGGCCGAAAAAATACTGATCTCGGTGCTTTTATCCTTCCAGGCATTGGATGGCAAACCGGCTTTCTGGCAGGTGTGTTCCAGGAAGGTTTCACGGTCCCAGCCGTAGTCCGTAGCGACTTGTGGCAATAATAAACCCTGGTAATAACCCCGTTTCATAATTATTCCATGCTTGCCGACTTCAATTATCGACGGATCATCGATTTTCTCAGGAACGGTCAACACCGAAACTTCAATTTCGAGATCTTTAAGTTCACCCGGTGAAACCCGATTGAAACGCGGATCTTTCAAAGCGGCTGACTGGGCAACTTCAATGACAGTTTCGTAGAGCGGGTAAACGGGCAGAATATAGCCGATACAACCACGTAGTTGCCCGTTTTTTTCAATGGTAACAAAGGCGCCGCGTTTTTCTTTGCAGATAGCCGGAATGTCTTTCAGCTTGGGAATCGGATTGCCCTTGACACAGGCGTCTATCACATCTTCTGCTAACTGGAGCAGAAATTTCTGTTCTTCGGTATTGAGATAGCGGTTTTTATCTTCACCGGTCTTCATAGTTTCACCTTCGGATTTTGAGGTTTGGTCCTTATAAAATGCAGCGGACATATATCCGACAACCCTGGATTTGTCACCGTAAGGGACATCGCCGCTGTTAGCATAATTGAGAATTTCAATACGATTGATATCATTCGCCTGAGCGGCAAGCATTAAGGCGATGATTGGACCGCCGCCACAGGCTTCAACCGATTTTGTTATAAGGCTTTTATATAAATCATCGGTTGAAAAACCTTTTAAGATATCCATAAATTGCCGATCAATCGATTTACATTCCTCATAACCATGATAATGAGAAAGATCACTTGAGGCCACGATGAGGATGTCATGAGTCCGTGCAATTTTTCCCAATTGTTGCCCCAGTGCTTGTATAACATCCCAATCCATGGTTCCTAAAACAATCGGGACAATTGGAACGTCTCCAAGCACAATTTGAATAAATGGTAACTGCACTTC
>CAZAKB010000028.1:1567-6744 GCA_964485475.1 uncultured bacterium | reverse complement strand
TGTTGTATATCCATACGCCGCAACCGGGCCGCTATACGGGTAACCGGCATGGGGTGATATTATCCCAAATGGCTTTTGAGAATTAATGTCCATCCGGACCGCATTGAAATAACTCTGAATCGATTGACGTATTTCTTCGGGACTCTTTGGATAATACATTCCGGCATTATACGCCGGTCGCTCTTTGGCATTGCCGGTGTTTGAGCATCCAAACATCATAAGACATGCTCCAATTATAACGATGGTTTTAAAAGTTGATGGTTTTTGTTTCATACTACGACCAGACTCCCGGAATTGTTGTTGCACAATCCGGGCATTTTCCATTTTTTAAACTGTTTTTAACGATGTGATACCCGTTGCGAACAATCAGGTCTTTATTACAACTCGGACAGACAGTGTTTTCATGGATATGCCCCGGCACATTTCCCACATACACATAATTGATTCCGGAATCCTTGGCAATCTGGTAGGCCGTATCAAGTGTCTTTATTGGCGTGGGAGGGAGGTTTTTAAGAAGGTATTGCGGGTGAAAACGGGTAAAATGAATCGGAACATCAGTACCGAGATTGGCAGTAATCCACTTACACATTTGCTCCAGTTCCGAACGATTATCATTCAGTGTCGGGATAATCAGGTTGACCATTTCCAGCCAAATGCCCTGAGATTTTATTTCAACCATAGTATCCAGTACCGGATTCAGCGATCCGGCCACAATATCCCGATAAAACTCTTCTGAAAAAGCTTTAAAATCGATTTTGACCGCATCCAGTACTTTGCACAAATCCCTGAGCGGCTCTTTGTTAATGTACCCGTTGGAAATGTTGACGTTCCGGATGCCTTGTTCTTTTCCGACGATTGCAGTATCGATAATATATTCAGTGAAAATGGTTGGTTCATTATAGGTGTAGGCGATCGTTGGAATGGAATATCGTTTGGCCATTGCCACCAGTTGTTCTGGTGATAAATAACTAAAATCCAAGTCCTCAGGTTTGGATTGAGACAGGTTCCAGTTTTGACAAAATTTACATTTGACATTGCAGCCGCTGGTGGAAACTGACAGTGCCGTACTGCCGGGCAGGAAGTGGAAGAGCGGTTTTTTTTCGATAGGATCGTTGTTGATGGCTGTCAGACGACCGTAAACCAGGGTTTTATAATCGCCATTTTGATTCTCGCGTACACCGCAATAACCGCGTTGTTTCGGGGCGACGATACATCTTTTCGGACAAAGCCCACACTGGATTTTCCCTGTTTCAAGCGGTGTAAAATAGCGGGCATCACGAACATAAGGATAATTCTGATTGCCGGCATCGAGTTGGTTTATTAATAATCGTGATAATGCAGCTCCGGTAAGACATTTACCAGATAATTCGCAGAATTCACGTCGGGAAATCATCGTGTATTCTAAATTTTTGTTGCAACTAGTTGGGCCATATTTACCAGATAGTTATTTTTATCCAGAAGGTTTTGCACGGCCGATATTTTTACAAAAATATTTTCTTTATAAAAACAGACTAATCCGGGACTTTCACTGCCGCCATCGCCGACCCGAATCTGGCTGAATGACTGATATCGTTTATAAAGTCCACTGGCGTCGGTGCGGTCCTTGGTCTCAAAAATTTCGACTTTCATCTTCATATTATTCGGACCTTCGATGTCCTGCACGAGTATCATTTTTAATCTGTAACCGGCATAAAGATGAAAATTTTCTTTCAGATAGTTTGAAAAATCCTTGTTGGTAGTCAACATTTTGTACTCTGTCATCTTCCAGCCGAGATAATCATCTTTTTTAATCAATAATCGACGGGTTGATGCACAGGATACGATCAGCAGCATGGCCAACAGCATTAATAATAAATGTTTTGTTTTCATAATTAAAATCTCTCTTCCCCTTCACGTGTTACAATGATCCCAGCCTCTCCTTCGAGTGGGCACTTATTTTCACAGATCCCACAGCCGATGCACAACTCCGTATCAACATATGGGTAGGCAATCAAGCGTATTTCTCCGGTTTCTAAATCAGTGTATTCTTTCTCATTTAATTTAATGGCTTTTTCCGGTAAAGGGCAATGCTCTTCACAAACGATACAGTTCTCGTTCAGGCGGTAGGGAATACAACGGTCGGTGAGGAAAAATGCCGTACCTATTTTTGTTTCCTGCTTATCGTCCAGATCGAGGGGTCGAATGGCTTTTGTCGGACAGATTTGTCCGCAGAGATTGCAATTGTATTCGCAGTACCCTAAGCGGTATTTGGATACCGGTGTCATTAGACCTTCTAAGCCGGTTTCGAGAAATGCCATTTGCAGACATCCGCCCGAGGTGGCACAAATCCGGACACACTCTTCACATCGAATACACCGTTCCATAAAATCGTCTTCCTTCAAAGAACCGGGGGGACGCAGACGGCGATCGGTTTTTCGGGGATTTAACACATTCAATGAAAATAGTCCCGATCCGAACAAGGCCAGTGCTCCGGCGCCGATAAAGGACCGACGTGAAAGATCCGTAGCCGTTTTCATGTGGACTGGTGATTTGAATTGATAGGAAATCGCGTTTGTCGGGCAATCTTCACGGCAATCCAGGCAGAGGATGCATTCGGATTTTTCCGTATGGATATAATCGTCTTCAATGGCGTCCATTTTACATTTTTTCTGGCAGACCGAACAACTGGTGCAAGCCTCTTCGTCAACGACTCGCTGAAAGGGGCTGAATTTTGATAAAAGCCCCAGTAAAGCGCCTAAAGGGCACAGATTCCGGCACCAGAACCGACGTGATATTTTTCCCATTGCCAGGATAACGAGGAATATCACGAATGGGAGCAACAGCATTAGAAATTTTGGTGTGCTGACCGGAAAAAGCCACGCCGAGATGCTGTCCTGAATATCCAAAATCCTATCAGGAAAAATGTTGGCGTCATAAAGCCCATTAAGTATTGTATCTGTGAATAGAAAGAAAAAAGACATCCCCAATACACCGAAGGAACGCCAGAGGATTGGAAGCGGGTCCATCAGCCATGACAATTGAACACCGAAAACCGCAAACAGTATAAAAACAATTAAAAGGACAGTTTTAACCGATCGATATTTTCGGGTTGATTTGATCTTTTTCTTTGCAAGGTATTTATCGGAGATATCGATGCTTGTGCCTAAGGGACAAATCCATCCGCAAAAAGCCCTTCCAAAAATAAATGGCGATAGCAGAACCAGCAGTGCAATCAGAAATACCGGATCGAAAAAGCGTCCGGCCAATTGAGTGACAATAGCTGTCAACGGATCAGCCCAGAGAAATAGTTCCGGAGGAATCCAGGGTTGAAACGGATAACTGGCCTGTAAAACAGTCAGAATGAACAGTCCTAAAAAACTTATCTGAACAATTCTGCGAATGGTGGTTTTTCGGATTTTTTTCATGCGTTAAAGGAAAAGTGCTTTGCAGGATATTTACTAGTGTCGATTTCACCCATACCGGCAGCGTGCGCCAGTTTCAGGTATTCCAGTGATTCAGGCTCGGTGCCGAATACCCGGGCACTCCAGGCATCAACCAGTACCCGGTCGGTTCCGGCAATCACGGTATTTAATTCGTCTACATCGTTGAGATTGCCGCCCGACGGTCCGTTGCGGCGGAGTACGCGAATAGCGTCGACAATTGTTAAATCCGCAACAATAACACGATTAATATCCACTATTTTTTCAGCAAAAGGTCGGTGAATGCGTCCCCGACTGCCGCCGAGCAAACCCATCATATTTTTAAAACCGATGGTCAAACCCGATAGCGAATGATGTTTTAAGATGGGCATATTAATTAATTTGTCAACTTTGAACACCTCTTCATGAACCGGCCAGCGGTTAATGCTTGTGCCATCGGGGATTTCAGTATCGACGTAATGGGTATCTCTGACAAAGCGGACATCGGCGCCGGCTTTTCCTGCCATCTCCTGGATTTGACAATTTTTATAACTGCGCCGGGCATCATTGCAGGTATTATCGACGATGAGCACCTTCTTAGCACCGGCATCAAGACAAAGTGTAACGACAGCGGAAACCAGCTCAGGATTGGTCGTCGCGGCAAATTCAGGGCTCCGGTCCCAGCTCATATTGGGTTTTATCATGACGTAATCACCGTTGGAAATGAAATGGGATACGCCACCCAATATTTCAAAGGCCTTGGCTGCCATCTCCTGGGGTGATCCGTTTTTAACAATAGCAATAGTTGGTGATGATTCTGTGGCGAAACCTGGTTTGTGGACCATAAGACCGGCCCCGGCTATAAATGCGCTCGTTTTGAGAAATTTTCGTCGATCCATTCATACTCCTGCTTTAACACGAAAATACTATTTTCAGACCTGTAATTCAAGTGAATAGATTCAGGAACTGATGATTAGAATGTTCCCGGATAATTCGTTTTTTAATTTCAAACTCTATATGCTATATTTTGACATATTGGTTTATGATCCATATTAAGAGTTCGTAATCAAGTAATGGATTTCATTGAAATAATAAAAAGTTTTACCTGATAAAAAAAAACCAATCAGTAAAAATTGGAGGATAAATGATGAACAGTACTGGTAAAATAGCCATAATCGGGGCTGGTAATATTGGAAAATCAATTGCAAACGGCTTGGTACAATCGGGCGAATTTTCCAGTGAAAATATTATTCTGACCCGTCGCAAACTACATCTTCTGGATCCAATGAAAGATCAGGGATTCCGGGTAAGTGGTGATAATATTGAGGCCGTTCGTCAGGCTGAAATTATTATTATAGCCGTTGAACCTCAACAGACCGATGCGGTGCTAAAGCAGGTTGCAGATGATCTTGATCCCAAAAAACATATCCTCATTTCCGTGGTGACGGGTGTGGAAATCGGGCAGATTGCAGCCATCATTGGAGATCAAATCAGTATCATCCGGGCGATGCCCAATACTGCCATTGCGGTTCGTGAATCCATGACGAGTTTAGCATCCAACGGTGCCGGGAAAGAGGCAATTGATCATGCAAAAGCGATATTCGATACTGTTGGGAAAACACTAGTCATAAATGAAGAAAATATGACGGCCGCAACCGCGCTGGGGGCCTGCGGCATTGCCTTTTTTCTGAGGGCTATTCGTGCGGCTTCTCAGGGAGGTATAGAGATTGGATTTCATTCGGAAGATGCGTTGATGATCGCATCTCAAACAGCGAAAGG
>CAZAKB010000028.1:0-1467 GCA_964485475.1 uncultured bacterium | reverse complement strand
CAAATTGCCTATCTTGGATTATTTCCGGAGTATACCGGAATGGGAATTGGCAGATTCATGACCGGTTTTGCAATTCGCCGGGCGTTAGTTTCCGGTGCTAAAAGAGTGTGGTTATCGACCTGCTCGCTGGATCATCCGGCGGCATTGAAAACATACCTGAAATGTGGATTTAGAATCATCAGAGAAGAGAGAGTCTGTAAAGATTTCCCTGAGAAATAGCTTAGTTACTCGGTTTCAATCCGCAATATTGCTAGCAGTTGTTTTTCTTTCAGCGTATTTAGTTTCATTATATTGACGATATATTCGATTTCGGTCGGTTTTTCAGTTTTCAGAATGGCATTAATGGAATGAAAATTCTTAATGTTTGCCAAACGAACAGCTTCTTTGACCGATTCTTTATATCCTTCTTCAAATAGTTCTGCAAGCGGTGAATTCATTATCTCCAGGCGGCTTTTACCGGTTATAATACGGGCTTTTTCGGTGATAGCTGTAATCAATCCGGAAGAATCTGTGATAAAGCCAATCTCTTCGTCCTGGATTACGTTTTGTAAAACGTCTTTTTCAAATTTTACATCGGAGTAGGCCTCTTTAAGACGTTCATTTACGTTGGTCAACTCCTCATGTAATCGTTTCAGTTCATCTTCCGCTTTTTTTCGTTCCGAGATATCGCGGAAAATTGCCCGGGTTGAGATAAACTGACCGTTTTTAATCTGGGGATTTATACTGCCCTCAACATAAATTTCTTTGCCAGTTTTAGAGACAAAAACCGTTTGCAGATTCTGGAATGTTGCTCCGTCACTAACATCTTTAAATAAATTGGCACATTTTTCACGATTATCTTCACGTATGGCATCGAGAAAAATCAATGTTTTGCGGTCTTCAGCAGTATATCCGAGCAATTCTTCCCAGGCCCGGTTTACATATTCAAATTTGCCATCGGCGCTGACACTTTGGATCAAATCGTTGGCATTTTCGAACAGGTCCTTATATTTTTCCTGACTTTCCTCCAATTCAGATACAAGTATTTTTAATTTCAAATTTTGCTTTGCCTCGATAATACGACTTTCTTCGGCATGTACTCGAGTCCGTTTTCGGACAAAATGGATAATGCTGGATAATGCGATAGATGACAGCATGAAAAATCCGAAGTGAAACCAATTGCCCGATTCGGCGTAAGTAACTGCTACAATTATCCAAGATACAACTGTTATTGAAATGACCGCGACATACCAGATTGAGGATAAAAACAAAAATCCCGTGCCTAATATTAACAGTGTCAAATTGGTTGTTTGTTGAGGATCTTTTGTCAAATACAGATGGAGTATTCCATTAAACAGTACCAAAAATGCGATCAGTACGCCAACGGGATGGGCGTTACTTGGAGGAATCGTAAATTTGTGCAGAATAAAATTGATGACAAGTAGCACTATTACAGTTGCAGCAGCTGTCGAGGTCATAATTATCCGC
>CAZAKB010000027.1:0-27025 GCA_964485475.1 uncultured bacterium | reverse complement strand
CCGGTATATAACGAAGTCGATTCCATTCGGGAAATGTGCAGCAATATTCAGACGGCTTTAAAGAAAAGCACTTACGATTTTGAAATCATTCTGGTTGACGACGGCAGCCGGGATGGATCGTATCCGGTTGAGCAGGAACTAGTGGCGAAAAATCAAGAAATTTCACTGATTCGATTTAATCGGAATCTCGGTAAGGCTGCCGCATTAAACGAAGGATTTGCCGTTGCCAAAGGCGAATTTGTTGCTACAATTGACGCTGACCTGCAGGACGACCCGGAAGCGATACCGCAAATGGCCGATTTCATAAAAGACAGCGATTTCGACTTGATTTCCGGCTGGAAACAGGATCGTAAAGACCGGTTTATCAAAAAGCACACATCGAAAATCTATAATTTTTTCAGCCGCCTGATGACCGGCGTAAAACTTCACGATATGAACAACGGTCTAAAAGTATATAAAACTGAAGTGGTGAAAAACATCACTGTATACGGTGAAATGCATCGTTTTATTCCAGTATTGGCCAAGATCAACGGGTTTAAAAGCGGCGAAATGAAAGTCAAACATTTTCCACGAAAATATGGAAAAACCAAGTATGGTGCCAGCCGGTTTTATAAGGGATTTCTGGATCTGTTGACCATTCTCTTTACCATGAAATTCATGAAGCGGCCGATGCATTTCTTCGGCCTTTGGGGATTACTTTTTGCCATTGTCGGAATTGCATCTGAAATCTATCTCCTGATATTGAAATACGCCTTTGGCCACCCCTTCCGGAATCATGTTGCTCTGTTGATGTTGGGTGTTTTATTAATTATCTTCGGAATGCAGTTTTTCTCGCTGGGCCTAATCAGTGAAATGATTACCCGTCAAAAATATGAAAACCGATGAAAAAATATTTGTTCTCCATCATAGTACCCAGTTACAATCGTTCCGACGAGGTTGTGGATTTAATCCACTCCTTTAATACTCAGACATTTTCTCACGAGTGTTTCGAAGTGCTGCTGGTCGATGATGGTTCTACTGACAATACAGCCACGACTGTAGACAAATTGATAAAATCCTCTTCGTTCCGGATCCGATTTTTCCGACGCGATCATGAAGGCCCGGGACCGGCCCGTAATTATGGAATGAGCCAGGCTGAAGGTGACTATTTTCTGTTTATCGACTCTGACTGTATCGCCGATCCTAAATGGCTAGACCAGTTATCTGTAGCTATTGAAGCCGAAAAGCCTGATGCCTTTGGCGGACCCGATTCAGTGCTCAACAGTTTCACCCCATTACAAAAAGCCATCGATTTTGCAATGACCTCATTCCTGACTACCGGCGGTATGCGCGGTCATTCCAAAAAGAAACTGGCCAAATTCTATCCCCGCAGCTTCAACATGGGCATTCATCACAAAATCTATGAAACAATGGGCGGCATGGGCACACTTCGGCACGGGCAGGATTTGGAATTCAGCCGACGGATTGTCGCCAGTGGCGCCAATGTGATATCCATTCCCAAAGCCATAGTTTACCATAAACGTCGGACCAGCCTGCTAAAATTCTTCCGCCAGATTTTCAACTGGGGTGTGGCCAGAATCAATTTAACTTTAATCGACAGTGCCATCCTTGAACCACTTCATTTCATTCCCACTATTGGCACAATTGGATATTTAGTGATTCTGATACTGTCACCTGTCCATCCGTATATATTCTATTTCTGGTTATTTGGATCAGCCTTGGTGTTCGGATTATTGACCGTGATATTTTTCAGTTCACTAAATCGTTACAAGGATCTTCGCGCCGCCATGTTGGCCCCAATCGTTTCGCTGATCCAGATTTTCGCCTATGGATTTGGATTTAGCATCGGCTTCTGGAAGCGTGTCATTCGAAAGAATAAAGAATACACTGGTTTTGTAAAGAAATATTATCAATGACAGTAGCTCTCAAGAAAAAAGTCCTGATTATTACCTACTATTGGCCGCCGGCAGGCGGACCTGGAGTTCAACGAGTGTTGAAATTTGCAAAGTATCTCCCCCAATTTGGCTGGCAACCGATTATTCTGACAGTGGAGGACGGAGAATATCCAGCTGTCGATGAAAGCCTTATTAATGATATTCATCCAGACTGTATCATTTTTAAAACAAAATCACTCGAACCAAATAGTATTTATAAAAAATTTACTGGTCTACCATTAAATACTTCCATTCCGGTTGCTGTTTTATCTGAAAAAAATCTAAATTGGAAAAAGCGATTTGCTCATTGGATTCGTTTAAATTTATTTATACCTGATGCAAAAATTGGCTGGATTCCATTTGCAGTGCATAGAGGAAAAAAAATAATTAAAAATTTAAATCCAGAAGTAATATTTTCATCTTCGCCTCCTCCAACGGTTCATCTAATTGCAAAAAAACTGTCGAAATGGAGTCATAAAAAATGGATCGCAGATTTCCGTGATCCTTGGACCGATATTCACTACTACGAAGATAGTCCTCGTAACTATTTTTCTGATAGAATGGACAATAAATTAGAAAGGAGTGTATTATATTTTGCTAATGTCGTCAGCTGTATAAGCCAAATGGACATAGAGATGGATTTTAGTAGAAAAATCAATCTTTCGAAATGTATTAATATTCCCAACGGATTTGATGAAGAAGATTTCAGTTTGCTTCCAGCAAATATCGAACCCAAACAGAAAAAATTTAATCTACTTCATTTGGGCACTGTAAATAAAGAAAGGATTCCACTTAATTTATTTAAAAGTATTCATAATTTGTATCGAAAAGGTGTCCTTTCACCAGAGAATTTTAAGTTAACATTCATTGGCAAAACCGAGCCATGTATCACTGATAGTGTCATACAATTTAATATCTTGGATATGGTGGAATTTATCTCTTACCTTCCTCACCACAAAGCAATCCAGAAAAGCCAAAGCGCCACCGTAATGTTACTTCTTATAACCCAATCAGATAAAAACATCCGGATTTTGCCAGGTAAAACATTTGAATATCTTCGGCTGGGTAAAAAGATCTTGGGGCTTGGACCAGAAAACGGCGAAGTTGCTCGAATACTTTCAAACTCTAAAAGTGGCAAGATTATTAATTATCATAATAGTGATAAAATTGAATCCGAATTAAAAGAATTATTTCTAAAATGGCAAAATAAAACATTATTTTATTCTCCCGACTTAAAAACAGTTGAATTATACACCCGTAAAAATCTAACAAAACAACTTGTCCGGGTTTTCGAAGAGTTGGAACAATATAATGCTGCATAAATGGAATAAATGTTTATATTGGATACTAATTGTACTGATGGTAATATGTATTTATTTATTTTTATTATTTCCTAATATTGAAAAGGATTTTCGTTCTGAACCTATCACAATTGACACCCAAAGGTGGAATTCCAGTGACACATTAAGCTATTATTTCATAGAATATACTAAAATACATACTCTTGATTGGTTGTTAAGTCATACAAAAGATTCCATTTTCGTTGTTAATTATTTAAACCGCCAGCAAAATTCAGTAACATTGAAAAATCCAAAAGAATATTTAATACATTTCACCAATAATTTTACGACGTTGACAATGTTTTGCTTTAGTGATTATCTAAAAACTGGTGATTCGGCATATCTAGAGCTGTTTCTTAAAAATGTGCGGTGGATGACTGACAATATTACGATAATCTCCGATACAGTCGGAATTTGGCAAAACAATGATATTATATATGATAAATATACCTTGGATTTCGGCTGGGCTTCTTCATATTCTCAAGGAATCGGGCTATCAGTGATTTGCCGTGCATATCAATTAACCAAACAGGAAAAATATTTACAGATTGCAGAGAAAGTACTTAATTCTTTTAATTTGGATTATAAAAATGGTGGAATTCTTGACATTGATAGGAATGGAAATCATTGGTATCTTGAATATCCTGCAAATCCACCGGCTTATGTTCTGAATGGTATGATTTATGGGGTTTTCGGAATATATGATTATTGGCGATTGACGGGTTCTCCAAAAGCCAACCGGTACTTCCAACGAGGAATTCAAACATTAGAAAATAATTTGCCCAGATACGATAAGGGATATTGGTCCGCTTATGATTTGTTGTTCAACCAATATTGTGCTGGTTATAATTATCATAAAAATGTTCATATCTCTCAACTTGACGTACTATATCAAATCAGTAATAATTCTATTTTTGATAAATACCAAAGAAAATTTGACAGATATCTAAATGAGCCGTATCTTAGCATTTTCAAATTGAAATTTACACTAGACGCAGTATCTCGGCGATTGACATATAAAAATCCTTTGAAGAAATACAAAAAACAACGATTCCGATGAGATCAATTAAAAATAAATATCTCTTTTTTCTACTTCGTATCATGAAAGATATTTTTAATCCAATTAAATATAAAATATCCAGTGACTTGCATTCGAATAATTTAGGTGAATACTATTTCTTATTTTATGAAAAAAACCTTGAAAACCAAAAAGGAGGTCAGAAAAGTATAATATATGATAATGATGGTATCCCGATAAATCCAACATATATTGATGTGATCGATAAGCCTTTTGTCTACTTTCCAATTACAATCGGACAAGTCGGACTTGCTGTATTTCACACATATCTTCAATTAAAATACGATCATGACAAACAACGATTTTTAAAATTTGTCAATTGGTTTCGGGACCATGCGGAAATCACTGAAAAACTTGGCGCACGATGGCTGACCAATGTTTCGTTGCCACAGTATCATAACCCCGGTCCCTGGCAATCCGCTTTCACTCAAAGTCGGGCTATTTCGATCCTATTAAGAGGATACCAGTTGACAGGCAATAAAGATTTGGCAATTCTATCAGAAAAAGCGCTGATACCATTCACAGTTCCTGTTTCTGAAGGTGGTGTCACGTCTTTGACACATTGGGGACCCTTTTACGAGGAATATACCGCAAAATCAGCTACTCTTGTTTTAAACGGAATGATATTTTCATTATGTGGATTATACGATTTTATACGAGTTTTTCCCGGACATAAGTTAGCTCGCAAACTTTATGACGATGGTATAGAAACATTAATCAACTCTCTCAATGAATTCGATATGGGGTATTGGTCCAAGTACAATCTCTGTTCCGCATCATGGTATCCCCATGTTGATCCCGCAACCGTAACATATCAGCACTTACATATCGCTCAATTAACGATGTTATATCAATTAACCGGAAATGAAAATTTTAGGAATTATGCCGAAAAATTTAAACGGCAATTAAGCTTTGTCAATTTAATACGTATGTACTGTGTCAAACTAGTGGCTTTAAAAAAACTGGGCAGATTATAAAAATGGCTGGCACCCTATTATTAATTTCAAAACATAAAGATCAATCTCTTTTTTCAAGAAAAAAAAGATCTTTGGAAAAATCCATTGAGCAGACAATCGGATCGTTTTTTACAAAGATTTTTTACCGGGAATTAAATCCCTTTTGTTTCCTTATTGAATTTCGGAAAAACAATCAGATTAAGTTTTTTCAAGATTCAGATGGTTCTTGGTTAAGTTATGAAGGAATTATTTTTGATCTCGATGATACAAAAATCCATACCGCTGAATCATTGATGGATTTATATTATAACCACGAGTGTAATTTCCCCAACTACATTGATGGTCACTTCGTAATTAAACTGTACGATGCAAAAAAAAACAGAATCTGGATAATTAATGACATCATTAAAAACAAGACGAATTATTTAACTGAATCCAATGATTTTATATTGTTTACGCCTTTTTTAATAACAACTGGAATTATTCATGAGCCAGTATTAGACCAAGAGGCTTTTAATGAATTTATGTGGCGGTATTATATACTATCCTTTCGAAGTTTACTAAAAGATGTCGAACGACTTCGACCTGCCAGCGTGTATGAATATAGAGACGGAAAAGTCCATTACAAAAGCTATTGGAATTGGCCACATCAATATACGCAGATGTCTTTCGAAAATGCTGTAGATAAAACAGTCACATCAATGCAGGAATCGGCTCGATTGATACACCAGACTATTGGCGCTCCCTGTATAGATTTCACAATGGGGCAGGACACACGTCAGGTAATATCAGCCTTTACAAGTCAAAATATTCCGTTTACTCCATCAACTTTTGGAAAAAGTAATTTCTATGAAGTCCAGAATGTCCAAAAAATATCTCAAAATAATGGTATTGTTAACCATAATAATATCCAAATTGAGCAACAATACTTAGATGACATATATGGTTATTTCAAAAAAGCAGTTTTACTATCAAACTGTGAAGAACCTGGTCATATAATATCACGAATAATGTACATGCGTGAAATCCAAAAAAAGATTGGAGATCCTATTATAAATGGTCAGGATGGTCATTTTTATAAAAACGGGCTCTGGGACGAGATGTACACCTTTAATTTTTATCGAGAGCCCGAGTCATTCAACATTGATATGTTTTTAAAACTCCGGGCCATGAGTAAAAAATATTCTGATAACATTTTCAATCCGGACTTTTTATCAGTCAAAGCAAATTCAAAAAATTACTTCTCGGAGATGATTCAACATTCTATCGGAAATCATCTTGACTCTCCAGTATCAATACAGGTAGATAAATTCGATTGTTTTCACTGGTTAAATTTCGATTATGTTGCGAACAGTGTATCAAATACAATCCACAACTCCATTTCGATGTTGTTATTGCGGCGCAACCTGGAACTGGCGCTACAGATCCCAGTAAAATGGAAATTTAATCTATCTAAATATCAACGGGCAATAGTACACCGGCTTGACCCCGGTCTGGCATCAGAAAAAACTGATTTCGGTGGCGTCACAATGACACCCAAAAATATTTTCACATATCCGCCATTTTTGTTACGATATTTCTATTTTCAGTCGGCTCGCTTCCGAAATAAATTAAAAACACGTTTAGGTATAAAAGTTATAACGCACATTCAAGAAGCCTGGGACTATTTACCGATTTACCAAAAGCTTTATACCAATACTGACATCAGGGAAAATTTAGATTATTTCAGCATGAATCTTGCACAAATTTTATCAAAGAAACGATGGCAGAAATATATTGAGAATACTGAAACCGAGGATTTTCAAAGAATTGATAATTATGATTTCCTGTTTAAAATTACCAGCATCGAGTATTTCTTGCAAACCGCGAAAAAATTCAGAGAAACAGTATGAGAATAGGAATGATCCTAGATCTCGATTTCCCCCCAGACATGCGGGTTGAAAACGAAGCCACAACCTTAGTTAATAACGGACATGACGTCTATATACTTTGCTATGATTATCATAACAACTTACCAAAATCCGATAAATATAAAGGAATCAATATTCACCGAATTGTGAAAACAAAAAAATGGGCCAATCGGGGACGTGGACTGATTAACACTCCGCTTGATTATTATAGTACTTTTTGGGCATCAAATATTAAGAGTTTTATAATCGAAAACAACGTTGATATTTTACATATTCATGATTTATACCTAGTTGGGGCCGGATTAAAAGTAAGGCAAAAATTTCACATTCCACTAGTCGCAGATTTACATGAAAACTATGTTGAAGGTTTAAAGCATTACAAATTTGCAAATACATTCCCGGGAAAATACATTATATCAATTCCAAAATGGGAAAAACGCGAAATCGAGTGGTGCCGGTCTGCTGATCACTTAATTACAGTTATTGATGAAGCCATCAATCGATATCAGAATTTGGGGATTCCTGACGAAAAGATTCATGTAGCTGCAAACTATGTCAATATTGAAGAATTGTTATCTCTGCCGATTGATGCCAAGATTAAGGAAAAATACAATAACCATTTTGTAATAATGTATGTCGGCGGATTTGATATTCATCGGGGGCTGGAAAGTGTTATAAGTGCCCTTCCAATGATTTTAAAATATTGTAATAATCTAAAACTTGTTCTTGTTGGTTATGGCCGTAACTACACCGACTTATCTGCAATGGTTAATAACTTAGGGGTTGAGAAGTATGTCGATTTTGCCGGTTATCAACCAGTGAAAAATCTTCCATCTTATATATCCGCAAGTGATATTTGCCTAATTCCTCATTTAAAAACAGGCCATACTGACAATACGATTCCTCACAAACTATTTCACTATATGCTATTTAAAAAACCCGTCGTCGCAAGTAACTGTAATCCCATTGAACGTATTATTAATGAAACCAATTGCGGCCGGATTTACCCTAGTATGAATTCAGTTAAACTTGCAGAAGTAATATACGAATTGTTTTCAGATCCGATACTCCGATCTCGTCTTGGGCAGAATGGAAAATTGGCAGTTCTGCAAAAATATAACTGGAATGAAGCCGCTAAAAATTTAATTCAATTATACAAGGATTTTGATTCAGATAAAATATGAAAAAAGTTCTTCGCTTGTCATACCGATATTTTGTCAATAATACTATTTTCCCCTATTTCCGGATGTTAATGACACATAAACTCAGGAATATTGCATCAATGGCTACAGGTAAATTGCTTGATATAGGATGTGGAAATCAACCCTATCGCAATCTCTTTAAAAACGTTGCCGAATACATTGGGACGAATTCGGAAAAATACTATAGTGCGAATTACTTTTCAAAGATGAAAACTGATTATATTGTTGAAGACGGTTGTAATCTTCCCTTTGGTGATAGGGAATTCGAATTTGTCACAAACTTCCAAGTATTACCAGTTTTCAGCGATCCATCCTGTTTCCTTCAGGAAGTAAAACGTGTGTTAAAAGATGGGGGCGTTTTTATTATTACCACTGACTTTATGTACCCAATCTGGAATGCGCCATATAATTATGTCCGTTTTACTCAATATGGTCTTGAAGAGTTAGCCCGGCAAAACGGGTTTGATATTTTATATTTGGATAATTTTGGTGGTTACTGGAGCATGCGCGCGAGAAATAAAGAGAAATATATAAAAGATATGCCCGCGATTCTCTTGCAAAAAATATCTAAAAACCAAGGGATTTTATCTAAAATGTATCTTTTACTATCATTAATACTTTTCCTCCCACTTCTCTTGATACTGCCAATATACTTAAATTTATCGTTTGTAATTTACCACTATTTAGATAAGATGTTTTATAATCCCGACTTCACAACCAATTATATTCTCGTTCTGAGAAAGAAATAAAAAATGTATTTAATACCTACAATAGATGTTGAAGCAATCAAAAACCTGAAATACCAAGGCGATTTCAATCAATTGATATTAGGACGAACAGATCAGGGACAATGGGGTGTCGAAAAAATAATGGAGGTATTAAAAAGAAACAATGCGGGAGCTAGCTTCTTTGTGGATTTTGCCGAGTATCCAAAATATCCAAAAAACTTTCAAAGCCTATCAAAAAGTATATTGAGAAATGGTTTTGATGTACAATTACATATTCATCCACAATTTTGTGCTGATATAAACCGTCCACTTATGCATCATTATTCCTTAGAAGAACAAATTAAAATAATTGAACAATGTCAGACATTTTATTACCAGTGTTGCGATACATCAGCGAAAGCCTTTAGGGCCGGTGGATACGGTGCCGACCAAAATACGCTTATAGCAATAGCACAAAATCAAATTCAAATCGACTCAAGTTATTATTTCAATCATCCCTGGTGTAAACTAAATAATTTACCACTGAATGTTCCATCACAAATCAACGATATAATTGAAATACCGATTACTGTTTTTCACAATCGGATCGAGTATACATTTGTAAATAAACCAATCATTAAAAAAATGCGTGAATTCCGTAAGCTCGATCTTGATCTAAATAATACTGAGACAATTAAAAAGGCATTAATTGCACTAAAAAATGTCTCAATACCAATCGTAATATTGTTTATGCACAGTTTTTCACTAATAAAACGAAATGTTCGGCGAACAATAATTTCGATGGACATTAATAAATTAAAACGATTTGAAAATACTCTGATACATGCTAATAAATTAGGATATAAGATCATTTCATTAAAAGATATTTTAGATAAAACAGATACAATTAATTCAGAGTTATCGGTAGTACCAACTATTGAAACATCAAAACCAATCAGTCGTGCCGTACAAAATCACCTAAAAGGTAAATTAACTCACTATTTAAGAGGTGTGGATTATTTACCATATTTTAATCGCTTAAAGCGATAGAACATGTTTAATATTAATATGGGAATGATAAAGAATATGAATGTTATGCAAATCACCAATGCAGACCTCTGTTTGTCCTGTGGTTTCTGTGAATCTATCTGTCCCGAAAATTGCATCACAATCAAATTTAATCCTGCAAAAGGATTTCATGAACCCATCGTTAATGAAAAACGATGTACGAATTGTCAAAGTTGTATCGATGTCTGTCCCGGACGAGCTGTTGATTTTCCCGCACTTAATAATATTTATGGAAATCCTATTCCGGAATTTCACAATATTGGAAATATTCAACGATCTTGTATTGGCTATAGCAATGATCTTCAAGTCCGCAAGGATGCCGCATCAGGAGGATTCATTACCCAATTTTTACACTATTTATTCGACTACAATAAAATCGACGGTGCAATTTTAACAAAACCCAATAAGAAAGATGCATTCAACCCCTGTGGATATATTGCCCGTTCCTTTAATGAAGTACTGGCATCCCAGATGTCTATTTATAATTCCGTATCTATTGGAACGGTTCTGAAAGAAATCAACAATGACAATCAAAGATATGCTTTCATTGGAATTCCTTGCCAAGTCCATGGCTTGTTGAACTATATTCAACAACACCCGGAAATAAAGATAAATATTCGGATAATTATTGGAACGTTTTGTGGAGGCTACCAGACTCATTTCGCTCATCAGTACTATTTTCCCAAGGTCGGCGTTCCATTTGATCAAATAAAAAATATTGATTATCGTTATGGTGAATTCCCCGGTTCTTTCAGATTAGGACTCAGGAATGGACAAACCAAGATCTTGCCCCGACGCTTCCCTGATAAGAAACAAGCAAACAGAATCAATACCGCGTTTAACTCAATGTTTTATATTCCCCGATGCTATTTGTGTGCAGATAAAGGCAATATTCTTGCTGATATATCCACAGGCGACCCATGGATACCGGATTGTAAAGGTGAAAAAATTGGCAAATCAATTATCTTGATCCGATCTGATCGGGGTAATACTTTATTTCAGCAGGCTATTGACAAGGATTATATTTCTATAGAAAATATCCCCTTCAAAACAGTAATGAATGCTCAGAAATTTAATCATGAGCGACACGGGAACCAACCAGCGTATCAGAAACTATTTAAACTATTTAGAAAAAAATATCCGGATTACACCTTTCTTGGTAAAACACAGATTATTAATAAACGGGTTTATATCCGAATTTTAATCGATTGCATCAAACCATTTCTGCAAAGAAAACGCTGGACATGGTGGTTGTTAAGACCTTTATATTTTATTGAAAAACATATCAGAAATATCTTCATCTATAATAATCCCTACACCTATTTTTTTAAAGATTAGCAATATGAACAGGGGCCAACAATACACATTCCTCATCTCTGAAGCAGACATCGTCGGTAATAAGGGCGCAGTCGCAATGACATTGCGAATCATTAATGAGTTAGATCGCAGATACAAGGGTTCACAATTCATTGTAACAACAAAGTTTCCAACCGAAGCCAGGCAACTAATTAAAACATCATCATATAATATTCAACTATTGCCTGACAACGACCAGGCATTCGACCTGCCTCTTGTAAAACTTTGGATATGGTGGTTATTTAAAAAAATTCATATTAATCAAAAATCATTGTTAAAAAACAATGTCCTTAAAGCATATGATAGCGCAGATCTTATTATTAGCACATCGGGAGTTAGTTTTATTGATGATTTTGGTTTTATAAAAATTTATCACTTCACCAAATATCTTCAGATTCCGCTACTCCTGGGTAAAAAAACTATAAAATTCACCCAATCAATCGGTCCTTTCCGCTCTTTGTATAACCGGTGTATGGCTCGATTAACTTTGCCATTTTTAGACTGTATTATTGCTCGGGGTAATCATACTGTCAATTCCCTAAGTAAAATCGGAATAAAGAATAATGTTGTCAATCTGCCAGATATTGTTTTTACACTCCCTCCAAAATACTCTAAACCTGCAAAAGAAATTGTTTCAAAAATCAAGTCTTCGAACATTATCGGTTTTTGTCCAAATATTGTATGTAAACGTTTAGACACTAAAAATGTGTATATAGAATCATTGGTTCAATTAGCTAAAAATGTTTTAAATAAATATCCTGATTCTTCAATTCTATTAATTCCTCATACCATTACTGAAAAACATATGGGAAAAAATGATGATCTGGAAATATGTAAACAGATTGCAGATCAGATAGGTCGACCGGATAGGGTATTTGTTGAGAACACAATTCTCTATACTCCAAACGAAATTAAATGGCTGATTGCTCAATGTTCTTTTTTTGTTGGTAGTCGTTTTCACGCTCTTGTGGCCGCTTTATCATCAGCGGTACCGTGTCTAGCAATCGGTTGGGAACTAAAGTATGAAGAATTAATGGACTGGGTACAGATTGAAAATAATGTGCTTTATTATTGGAATTTAACTCCTGAAATAGCAATCACAATGTTCACTGAATTGTACCAAAAGAGAAAACAGATCAAACAAGAACTCGAAAAGAAGTTACCAATCATACGGCAACTAGCTTTGTCTGCATTTGATATAATTGAGGAGTTACTTCTTGAAAAGGATTAAACGTATTATCGGACAGGTTTTATATATATTATTAGCACTTACAAGTGTCTTTATCATGAATATTTATAAACGGACGAAATGATGCTAGACCGGCTTAAAATTACCGTAAAACATACATTTGTTTATGGCGTGGGAAGCTTGGCGACTAAAGCCATTGGTATAATATTACTTCCATTATATACCAAACATCTTACCGTAACAGATTATGGTGTGCTCGGTATTTTTGAAATTACTCTTTTCATATTAGCTGAGTTTTTCACATTCGGACAAAAGAGCAGCATCTTACGTTTTTATCATTTGTCCCCATACAGTGAAAAACCAAAAACAACTGTATTTTCCATATCCAGTTTTCTAGTTGTCGCTTCAGTACTCTTTATGACCGGGCTATATTTATTGTCCAGACCAATTTCCCATTGTTTTGAAAACTCCTTATTATTTGAAGTTTATATAAAATTATCCGCAAGCATCATTTTTTTTAGAATCATTAATGGACTTTTTTTAAATGTTTTGCGTATTCAGGAAAAATCAACAATCTATGTCATCTCAAATCTTTTAAAATTGGCCGTCAACCTTGGATTAAACATTTATTTAATTGCCGTTCTCAACATGGGTGTTCAGGGGATATTGATTTCTTATCTTGTAAGTGAAATCATCCTTTTATTTATTTTAATACCAAACATAACATCAATCCTATCAATCGATTACGATAACAATTTAGTTAGAGAATCTCTGAAGTATGGCTTCCCTTTAGTCTTTAATGCATTGGCCGCTTTGTTATTGAATATGGGTAACCGCTATATTCTCAAATTATTAGTAGATTACAAAGAAGTTGGACTTTTCACCTTGGGACATAAAATAGCTGGTTTACTAAATGTATTTGTGATTCAGTCTTTTTCTCTGAGTTTTATTCCACTTGCATATAAGATCTATGGCAAAAAAGACGATAAGCGATACTATAGTAAATTGTTGACCTATTTTTCTTTTATATTAGTGTGGGTCGGTTTGGGGATTTCCCTTTTTAACAACGAAATAGTAAAGATATTTACAAAATCTACCGATTATTGGCAAGCAATCCCTTTAATTCCGATTCTGGTCTTGGCATATATTTTCAGTGGTGGAAAAATGGTTGTCTCTTTGGGATTGTTTTTAGAACAACAAACAAAATATATTGCAATTAGTACTATTTGCGCATTGATTATTAATATTGGACTATGTTTTCTACTTATTCCACATTTTAATATGTATGGTGCTGCATATGCTGGATTAGTCTCATTTATATTCTTGTACATTTTTTCATATTACCTCGCACAAAAATATTATCCCATTCCCTACGAAAATCAAAAATTAGTGATTCTTTTTATTGTCGGAATAGTATTATTCATTACTGGAAAGGTGTTTTTTAGCGGAATGCCCCATTGGTCATTAACATTGCGATTATTCCAATTAATGATATTCCCAATTATTTTACTTCCATTCGGATTTTATGAAAAAGTTGAAATAGAAAAAATATTAAAAATAATTAAAATGCTTTTTTTTTAACGGAAAAATAATCATGAAAAACAAAAAGAATATCATTAGTACTTCTCAGACAAAAACTTCGATTATTGATCGAATTAAAACGAAAAGCGGAATATACTTTAGCATTATATTTGTTTTTCTTATTCTGCTTGTATTTTTTAAACCATATGTTTTTGATAATTTGGTTCCCTCTGGAGGAGATATAATTGGTGCAAAAGGTCAGAACCATATTATTCAAAAATTTGAGGAACAAACCGGAAGACGTGCTCTATGGAACCCGAATATTTTTACAGGAATCCCAATTTATTATACCATTGGTGGCACATCGCAACATATTGATAAAATAGTAATGGCAATAGATAGCGTTATCAGCTGGAGATTTATATGGTTTTTTATTGGAGCATTGGGAATATTTTGGCTGATTAGTATTTTAGGTTTCCCTTGGTACTATGGTTTATTAGTAATGATTGCTTTTATATTTTTCCCCCATTTTCAAGGACTTTTAATAGTCGGCCACAATGCTAAAATCCGGGCAATTTTTTGTCTACCATTTGTTATTGCAGGATTTCTTAATTTGACTCAAAAACGAAATCTATCTTCTGCTTTATTATTTGCTCTGGCCTTTTCACTTTTATTAAGAACAAAACACTACCAAATCGTGTTTTACACACTCCTATTACTATTAAACTTGGGGATAGTAACAATAGTTAATTGGATAAAACAAAAACAATATCATCAATTATTAATTACAATTAGTGTTTTTTTAGGGTCTTTTACATTATCAATTCTAATAGCCGCCCAACCACTCTTTGTAACAAATGAATATACGCCTTACTCAACCCGTGGTGGTACCGCGATCAATTTATCAGAAGACAGTGATACTCCTAAACAGTCAGGCGGCGTCACTTTTGAATACGCAACCCGCTGGTCTGTTCATCCTAAAGAACTGATGGCTCTGATTTCACCGCGTTTTTTCGGGGGAACATCCCAGGAATATTACACAGGAAATAAATTTCCCCAACTAAAAAACAGGGTGATTCCCGGCTACTGGGGAGAAATGCCATTCACCCAATCATCCGAATATGTGGGCATTATCATTGTAATATTAGCAATGGCCGGGATATGGTTTTATCGGAAAGACGGATTTATTATATCACTTTCGATACTTATCGGATTTTCTCTGCTACTGGCATTTGGACGACATTTTCCACCACTATATAAGCTACTTTTTTATTACTTGCCTTATTTTAGCAAATTTCGGGTTCCAATGATGATTCTGGTACTAATTCAATTCCTCTTGGTTATTTTATGTATGTACGGATTCAAGGCCCTGATTTCCGATTTCACCTTTAAAAAGTACAAATCTGTTCTTATAATCTCAGGAGTATTTTTTCTGATCGGATTGGTACCAATTCTAAATCCTGGAATGTTGTCCTACACATCCGCCGGTGACGCTCAATATGCCTCAAATCCACAGGTGTTGGATATGCTAAAAACAGCCCGCATGGAAATGATGATTCAGGATACAACCAGAATGCTTCTATTTATTTCAGCGTTTATTGGCATTCTATCCGCATTTTATTTTAAAAAGATGGGGCGTGACTTGCTAATTATTGGTATTATTTTACTGATTTCTGTTGATATGATTTCGGTCAGTTATCGTTTTATGAAACATGCAAAACTGGTCAGCCCGGATCGTATTGAACAACAGTATTTTAAGCCGACAAAAACCGATCAGATATTAGCCAAGGATACAGATTATTATCGGATCCTGGCTTTAGGCAGTCTGTTTCAAAGCAATGATCTAGCCTATCGCCATCAGATTATTGGTGGTTATTCAGCCATTAAACCACAACTGATTCAAGATATTATTGATAATAACCTCTACACCAAAAATCCAAAAGAGCCGGTCAACTGGAATGTCGTCAATATGCTCAATGGAAAGTACATTCTCTCGCCCGCACAACTACAGCACCCGGGACTTGATATACTGGATGTTGACCAGGATAAACGAACCATTATGTATCAGAATAACAACTCTTTATCCAGGATCTTTTTTGTCGAGTCTGTAAAAACACTGTCTGATGAAACCGAAGTTGTAAAATACCTGAACAACCCCGACTTTAATCCGTCACGGATCGCTCTTACTTCAGAACCAATCGATCAGAGAGTTTATTCCCGCACCTCATCTGCATTGATCAACCACTATACTCCCAATCAGATAGATATTTCAGCATTCTGCCAGGATTCTTCATTTCTGGTCCTGTCGGAAGCCTATTATCCTGTTGGATGGAAAGCCCTGATTGATGGAAAACCAACTCATATCTACCAGGTAAATCACCTTCTCAGAGGAATCACCGTCCCACCGGGAGACCACAAAATCATGTTCCGCTTTGCTCCCCGAAGTTATTATCGCAGTAAATGGCTGTCAACTGTATTTGTTTATCTGACCTGGCTGACCCTGATTATTACTATCGTTTACCGGAATCGTGAACGCATAAATGTAAAAATAAAGCATGTCAGAAAACGGGTTGAACATGTCAAATAAACCTCTATTCATCTGGAAATTAACGATATGAAAATTACCATTTATAAACAGACAAATACGATAAAACGTATTTTGCTTTTTTTAGCAATCGTTATAACTTTTTCGCTATTGTGGTATTCTCAGCAGATCGTCCATAAACTGCGAGAAGACCTGAATAATCAGGTCCGGTTTTATGCCGGCGTTTATGCCCGGGCGGCAATTGAGGAAAGTAATCAGGATTTCAGTTTTATTTTTGACGAGATCATTCGAAAATCCTCGATCCCAATGATTATATCCGCCGAGATCGACAAAACCCCAACAGCCTGGCGTAATGTTGGCATTGAAGACACCGATAACAGTCCCGAGGCAGTCTCAACGCTCGAAAAAATCATGGTCGAGATGGATAGCGCCAATGAGCCTATATCCTTAAAATATAAAAACTACAATTTGGGCTATATCCACTATGGTGACACCAAACTGATCCGGCAACTGATTACCCTTCCCTATATCGAAATCTCCGTCGTTGCGTTGTTTATTTTTCTGGGATATATGGGGTTTCAAGTCATTCGTGGCAGTGAAAAACGCTCCATTTGGGTTGGCATGGCCAAAGAGACTGCTCATCAACTGGGAACGCCACTGACATCACTTCTGGGATGGATTGAACTCCTGCACAGTGATTTACCCAATAATGAAAATGTCGGTGAAATGGCTAGGGACGTTCAGCGCCTGGAAAAAATTACAAATCGGTTTTACCGAATCGGCTCAACCCCAACCGCCGAGCAGATATCCATTAATAAAACCATCCAGGATGCCGTTGATTATTATCTTCGCAGATTACCACAACTCGGACCAGGAGTCAGCATCGAATTTCGGCCAGAAAACGATTATCACATAACGATTATCAAAGACCTGTTTGGATGGGCCATTGAAAACCTGATTAAAAATGCTATTGATGCGGTTCCTCAGAAAAACGGAAAAATTCAGATTGTTTCCGGGCTGATGAAAAATGACAAATGGCTCACAATTGATGTCATTGATAACGGCAAAGGTATCCGTTCAAAGGACAGGAAGAATATTTTCCGTCCGGGATTCAGTACAAAAAAACGGGGCTGGGGGCTTGGACTAAGTCTGACAAAGCGGATTATCACCGAGTATCATCACGGAAAACTTTTCGTCGTCGAGAGCAAGCCCAACGAAAAAACAGTTATGCGTATTATGCTAAAAGCCAAATAAATTTGCTTTAACCAATCCCTATACAAAATCAAATGTGCTATGTTTAGGATTAATAATTGGCATAACGATTTGATTCATGTAAATTTCCATCGTGTCAATGACAATAAAATTAGAAGAGTTATGGAATTATCAGAAATACTAACACCGGAATTGGTCCTGTTTCCTCTGGAAGCGGATTCAAAAAAAGATGCTATTTCACAGCTTGTGGATATTCTCAAACAAAATGGTAACCTAGCTGAATCCACAGAAGCTCAGGCTGCCGTTTTCAGACGTGAAGAATTAATGACAACCGGGGTTGGCAAAGGCGTCGCTCTGCCACACGGTAAGTATGCACATATTGAAGATGTTCTGGTTTCTTTCGGAATATCAAAGAATGGGATTAATTTTGACGCGATCGACGGACAACCTGTCCATATCTTTGTCCTGTTGCTGACTCCGGAAAAATACCCCAGTAAACACCTGAAATTGCTGAGTAAGTTTTCACGGATGCTGAATATCGCCGAATGCCGGCAAGAGTTATTAGCGGCAACTTCCGCAACGGAAATTATTAATATTCTGGTTCAATACGATCAGACCCTGTAAAAACATTCGTTAACTATTAAGGAATCCACTGTGTATCGCAGACTAAAAGGAACTAAAGATATACTGCCCAACGAGGTATATCAATGGCAATATATTGAAAAAACCATTCGGGATCATCTGGAGCGCAACAATTATCAGGAAATCAGGACACCTTTTTTTGAAGTTACCGAACTGTTTGCGCGGGGAATCGGCAGTGATACAGATGTGGTCTCAAAAGAAATGTACACCTTCACCGATAAAGGTGATACCAGTTTGACACTCCGCCCGGAACTAACAGCTCCGGTAATGAGAGCCTATATTCAAAACAATCTCGGTCAAATTAATCCGGTTACGAAATTGTATTACATCGGTTCTCTTTTTCGCCAGGAACGCCCTCAAAAAGGACGCCTACGGCAATTCAACCAATTCGGTTTTGAAATCATTGGCCCCGAACATCCGGAAGCAGATGCGGAAGTCATTCAGACCGTTTATGCCATTTACCACGACCTTGGTATCAACGACCTTAAGGTCCGACTAAACAGCATCGGCAGCCGGAGCAGTCGTCAACATTATCTGAAAATATTGCACACCGCATTGGAAAAACATATTGACGATTTCTGCGAAACATGCCAACAACGCTTTGAGAAGAATATTCTACGGCTTTTCGACTGTAAAATCGATAGATGTCAAGCATTGCTGGACCAATACGCTCCTTCAATACTGGACCACCTTAGCAATGAAGATGTCCTGCATTTTGAGGAAGTTCAGGCGCTTTTAAATGCCGCCTATGTCCCTTTTGATATCGATAATAAACTGGTACGCGGACTGGATTATTATACTCGGACAACCTTTGAAATCACAAGCTCCCTGCTGGGCTCGCAGGATGCCGTATGCGGCGGCGGTCGTTATGATCACCTGGCCGAAGATCTGGATGGTCCTCCAACTCCAGCTGTTGGTGTTGCTTCCGGGATGGAGCGTTTATTAATGATCCTGAATGAAACCCATGCCATTCCTCAAAAGGAAACGAATCTGATTTATACTGCCATCCTCGGAGATAATGCCCGCCAGGTAGCATTCAATCTGGTGTCGCTTCTACGATCACGGGGATATCCGGTGGAAATGGATTTTATGCGGCGCTCCCTGAAAGCGCAGATGCGTGACGCCGGAAAAAAACAGGCCAAGTGGGTCATTATCATTGGAACAGATGAAATTCAGAATGACAAAATTGTCCTGAAAAATATGGCTTCCGGGGAACAGAAAGAGCTTCAACTCTCTCTTGCTGCAGACCAGATTGAAAGCATTGTTAAATAACATCAATATCTGTTTTACCGATAGTAATTATTAATGTCAGTTCTTCCTTTTCCAGTTGAAGATCGTTATTATCGCTTCAGTCAATATCTCCGGCAAACGTTCGGCGAACGGGTTTACCGGGTTTCAGTGGATGCCGGTTTCACTTGCCCCACCAGAGATGGCCATTTGGGCACCAGAGGATGTTTGTACTGCAATAACAGCAGTTTTTCCCGGGACCGGGCAAATAATCTTTTGTCGGTAAAAACACAAATGGTTCAAGGTATTGAGAGAGTCCGCCACCAACATAAAGCCAACAAATTTCTTGCCTATTTCCAAGCTTACACCAACACCTACGGCCCAATAAAAGAATTAGAAAACCTGTATCGCGCGGCACTCGATATTCCCGATGTTGTCGGAATTCTGATCGGTACCCGACCAGATTGTGTGGACGATAATATCCTGGCGTTGTTGAATGATCTGAATCAGGAAACCTATCTATCTGTTGAGTATGGCATTGAATCCGTTTATGATAAAACCCTGGATTGGGCCCGGCGCGGGCATACTTATAAAACAAGTCAACAGATCATTAATAAAACAAAAAATCTGGGTATTCATGTAGGCGGACACATTATTTTTGGTTTCCCTACAGAGTCCCGGAGCGAAATTCTTGACTCGGCCTCAGTTTTAAATGAAACTGGTCTGGACGCGCTGAAAATTCATCACCTCCATATCGTTAAAAAAAGTGCTCTCGCTGACCTGTACCAAAAAACGCCTTTTCCTCTTTATAATGAAACCGACTGGGTCATATTGATGAGCGATTTCATGGAACGGCTCAATCCCAATATTGTTATTCAAAGACTTGTTGGCGACGCCAGACCTGGCACCCTTATTGCCCCGCAATGGACAATGAAGAAAACAGATATTCTCCGCCTTATCCAACTAGAGATTCAACAACGCGGAACTTACCAGGGATATCGCCTGAAAACAGACAAGAGTATTGGATGAAGCCTGAATTTCTCGTCTATCTAAAAAGGTATTTTAGCAATTATGTCCGCTCTTTTCGAACGAGTGATAATGATTACAATCACAATATCAACTTAAAAGAATCTCACACTCGCAATGTCTGTCATATATGTCTTGAAATCGGCGATAGCTTATCGGTAAGCCCTAACGATCAACGAATTCTCGAAACAGCAGCCCTGCTTCATGATATTGGCCGCTTTGAACAATATCGCCGATATCACTCGTTCCTGGATGTAAAAACCGAAAATCATGCTTTGCTGGGATTGGAAATTATCTCAGATTTAAACCTTCTGCAGCCGCTGAATTCTTCGGAACAGACATTAATTACAACGGCTGTCCGTCAGCACAATTTGGCAGCACTTCCCGTAAACATGACGCCGAAACAGCAACTCTGCTCACAGGTGCTCAGAGACGCCGATAAACTGGATATCTGGCGGGTTGTAATAGAATACTATCACCGGAATAATGATCGGCGCAATGGTGTTCTGGAATTGGGTTTGCCAGACACCCCAAAGGTTAGCGAAGAAGTCATTCAGGAACTGGTTCGGCAGGAGATTGTCCGGATAGAACATATTCGCACGCTCAATGATTTTAAGCTGCTTCAGCTAAGTTGGGTGTTCGATATTAATTACCGTCGAAGTTTCCAGATTCTTCAGGATCGGTCTTTTGCTGCCAAGATCCGTGCTGTATTACCCAACATACGTGCAGTGGAAAAAGCCTATCGGTCTGTTAATGCCTATTTAAATGAAAAAGTGTAAATTACGCCGTGAAAAGCAAATCCAATGACTACGATCAGAGTATGCTGATGAAACTGAAAAACCACGCCCACATCATTTTACAACGACTCAAAGAAGCATACCCGGAATCTCACTGCTCACTGGTTCACAAATCTCCCCACGAATTACTGATTTCAACAATCCTGTCAGCCCAATGTACCGACAAACGGGTCAACCAGGTGACTCCAGGTTTGTTCAAGAAATATCCAACCCCACTGGCTTTCGCCGAAGCTGACATCGATGAATTGAAAAACGATATTCGCTCGACCGGTTTTTACAACAATAAGGCCAAGGCTATTAAAGAATCCATGTGGGATATCGTCGATAAATATGATGGCACGATTCCAAATACCTTAGAAGAACTGGTGAGCCTAAAAGGCGTCGGCCGGAAAACGGCCAATGTCGTTCTCGGGGATGCGTTCGGTATTCCGGGAATCGTCGTCGATACACATGTCAAACGGATTTCAAGGTTGTTGGGATTAACAAAAAACAGTGATCCCGTAAAAATTGAACAGGATTTAATGCAATTGTTTCTGCCAGAACAGTGGACAGTTCTGGGCCATCTGATGATTGATCATGGCCGGGCGGTTTGTATTGCCCGTCGGCCTAAGTGTTCACAATGTTTCTTAAACGATATCTGCCCATCGGCAAGAATACCCGAAAGGTAATACTATGAAAACTGAAGAACTGATACACCAACTCTTAATCAACATCGGTGAAAATCCCAACCGTGATTCATTGAAAAAGACACCTCAGCGGGTGGCCGAATTCTGGAACCATGTCACTCAGGGCTATAAGGTGGATATTGATGCATTGATGCGGGAATCGGTTTGCGATGATGATTTCAGTCAGATGATTCTGATAAAAGATATCGACTATTACAGCCTTTGTGAACATCATCTGGTTCCCTTTTTTGGGAAAGCCCACGTTGCCTATATTCCGGACGGTAAAATGATTGGACTCAGTAAAATTCCACGCATTGTCGATGCCTATGCCAGGCGCCTCCAAATCCAGGAACGCCTCACCAATCAGATCGCTGAAACCATTCAAAAAGTATTAAAGCCCAAAGGGGTCGCCGTGGTTATCGAAGCACGCCATCTCTGTATGCACATGCGGGGCGTCGAAAAAACCAATTCCGTTGTCACTACCAGTGCCATGTTCGGCGTTTTCCGTGAACAGGACCGTACTCGCAAAGAATTTTTGGATCTGATCCAGATTTCACGGATATGACACGTTTGTGTTTGATATTATCTATGTTGTTTTAAAACACTATCTTATTTAAGTTTTACTCAATTAAATGAGGAAAAAGTATGTTTAAGCGATCTTTTTTAATTATTTCAATTTTAATTATGCTGAATATTTCATTGTTTGGAGGGCATACTTTATATGTCCAATCAACAACTCAGGTTGGCCCGGGTATTGTCCATAAATTCATTCATGCTCCAACCGCGCCGTGGATAATAAATGTTCTCGAAATCGACTTGAAAAACCCCTATGTATACCTTGAATCGGTCAAAGCAAAGGATTTATTACATGGCATGGAAGCTACAAGCAATATGGCAGCTCGAAATGATACACCGGGCCACCGCGTCATTGGTGCAGTCAATGCAGATTTCTACGATATGAGTACTGGAATCCCAATCGGGACTCAAATGATTGGTGGAGAAGTCGTTAAAACCGCAACGGACTGGCAAGCAATTGGATTCAATATAAACAACCGTCCTTTTATTGCGAATACTCTTTATTCAGGTTCTCTTAACACTCGTTTAGGAGATTACACAATCCACGGAATAAACAAGAGTCGTGAAGAAAATCAGTTAATACTTTTCAATCATTACTATGGAAGTTCGACAGGTACCAATGTTTGGGGAACAGAAGTAATCATTCACCCGATAACGCCATGGTATGCAAATGATACTGTTGTATGTGTTATTGATACAATAATCTCCAATCAGGGAAGTTCCAGATTGCCGATAGGACGTGCAGTATTATCCGGTCACGGCAATTCGGAAACCACTTTAAAACAATTCCAAATTCAGGACACCGTAAAATTATATATTGGGCTATCCACTTATTTACCCCAAATTACCGATGTCGTTGGTGGAAATTTGAAAATTCTATCCAACGGAATTTATACCGGGAGCACAAATACAGATCTTCATCCCCGCACTATAGCTGGGTTTTCTGCCGATAGTAGCGTATTATATCTTGCATCAATTGATGGAAGACAATCCGGAAGTATTGGTATGAATTATCGTCAATTGGCAGATCTTATGATATTTTTAGGGGCCTATCATGCAATCAACCTTGATGGCGGGGGATCAACGACAATGATGGTGCGAAATAAAATTGCTAATTCATTATTTGCAGATGAGCGCAGCGTCGCAAATGCCCTGATGGTAATCTCGACAGCTCCCGACAGTGGCAGTGCTTCTTCAATACAAATTTCGCCAGACAATTTTCGAATATTCTGGGGAAGTAGTACTAAATTTAATGTAAGTGGCTGGGATCAATATTTTAATCCTACTGAAATAAATCAAGAAAATTTCTTGTTCAGTTGTGATGAATCTATTGGGACTATTGATCAGGATGGTTTTTTTCGGGCTAAAAATGAAGTGGATAGTGGATATGTCTATGTTAATTATAATCAAATGAGCGATTCAGCCTACATCTACATCAAACAAGCGAAGAAAATCGAAATAAATCCAAAAAATGTTGTAACGAACAATATTCGTAAAATCCAATACCTGACGACGGTATATGATATTGATAATTTGACCCCAAATGTCTCTAACTCCCAGTTTGAGTGGTCTATACTAAATCCCGAAGTTGGTTCGATCGATTCAGTTGGTACCTTTACTGGAATCAGCAATGGTATTTCAAAAATAGTCGCAACATATCGTGGATTATCTGATACTGCTAATATTATTGTTGAGATTGGAACTGGAAGAGCAATCATTGATTCGTTAAACACAACCAGTGGATGGTTTCTGAATGGAGAATATTTTAATCCATCAAATACTTCAATCAGCTCGGCACTTGTCGGAGAGAACAATCGAACTTCCCTGGGTTTAAGCTATGAATTTGTCCGTCGGAGTGACGCCCGCTCTTGGATATTCCTAAATACTGATATTCCAATTTATAGTCTACCCGATAGTATTTACATTGATATTAAATCAAATCCGGGCGGCCATAAACCACATATGGTAAACATAGTCATTGGTGATGATAATGATGAATTGTATCAAAAATCTTCTTTGATATATGACTCAACTTTTACATCCTATGGATTCGCATTGTCTGATTTTGCCCAAATCGAACCCGGTTCAAATTTCTATTTCCCAGTAAGTATCAAAACAATCCAGATTCGACTCGGCTACGAAGGGGACGTGGGCGATACAAATCGTGGTGTAATCTATTTTGATAACTTACAAGCATCCTATCCCACATTTACCAAAATCGAAAACAAAAATATAAGTAGTTTTCCCCAGTCATTTTATTTGTATCAAAATTATCCCAATCCCTTTAATGCAACTACAAAATTTCGGTTTAAAATACCGACATCGGAATTTATTGAATTAAACATATATAATATTCTTGGAGAAAAAGTTGACTCTGTTGTTTCCCAAAACTTAGCAGCCGGGCAGTATGAATATGAATTCAATGGTAATCACCTATCTACCGGAATATATTTCTATCAAATTGAAGCAGGTACTTTTCATCAAACCAGAAAATTCATATTACTAAAATAATTCCAATGGGTATTATTGGTTGTCATGTATCAATCAGCGGTGGTGTGGAAAATGCACCAAAACGGGCAGTCGATCTGAACTGTGATACCTTTCAGATTTTCACCGCCAACCAGATGCAATGGAAAGCGGCCCCGATTACCAAAGACAGCCGTGATAGCTATTTATCAGAAATAACAAAATACAATTATCACAACGTCATCTCTCATGATTCCTACCTTGTAAATCTTGGTAGTCCCGATCCGAAAAAACTGGCGATGTCACGCCAAACATTTATCGAAGAAATTCAACGATCAACATCTCTGAATATCCCCTACATCGTCTTTCATCCCGGTTCACACATGGGCAAGGGAGAGGATTTTGCTCTGCGGACTATAGCGGAAAGTCTTGACTTATGCATTGAAGCAGTACCGAATTCAACGATTACACTGCTTCTGGAAAATACTGCTGGGCAAGGCACAAATGTGGGCTATACGTTCGAACATTTAAAAACAATTATCGAGAAATCTTCTCATCCCGATCGGCTGGGCGTCTGCTTTGACACCTGTCACGCCTTTAGTTCCGGTTATGATCTTGCGACTGAATCCGGATATACAGACACGTTTGAACAATTCGACGATATTATTGGTTTTGCCCACCTGAAAGTATTTCACATCAACGATTCCAAGAAAACCCTGGGGTCACGGGTTGACAGGCATCATCAATTGGGCGAAGGATTTATTGGAATGGAAACGTTTTTCCGATTGATCAACGATAATCGGTTTATGAAGCTACCAATGATACTGGAAACGCCGGGTGATGATGCGCATTATGCCCGTGAAATCAAATTATTAAAAGATGTGATAATGTCATGAAAAAGTTAGACGTACTTGATCTTGGAAACTGCCCGTACGGAAAGGCCTGGGATATTCAGAAAGATCTTCATGTCAAACGGGTTGCCGGTGAAATTCCCGATACCTTGGTTTTGGTCGAACACCCACATGTTTATACATTAGGAAAAAACGCTAATGCCCGGCATCTGATCGCCAGCCAGGAATACCTTAAAACCAAAGGTATTGAGATATACAATGTTGATCGCGGCGGTGATATCACCTATCATGGTCCCGGGCAATTGGTCGGCTACCCGATTTTCAATTTAAAAGACCACAAAGAAAGCGTCGCCTGGTATGTGCATACGGTTGAACAGGTTTTGATTGATCTGTTGGCTATTTATAATATTACCGCAAAGCGGATTGAAAAACTCACCGGTGTCTGGGTCAATAATCAGAAAATTGCCGCCATTGGAATGCGGGTTTCCAAATGGGTTACCATGCACGGGTTTGCCCTGAATGTAAGTACCGACCTATCACTATATAATGGAATTATCCCATGTGGAATCGTAAGTAAGGGAATCACCCGGATTTCCGATTTAGCACCAGACATACAGATGAAACACGTAAAGCATGATGTTATCACTCAATTTAAAACATTATTTGATTTGTCATGAATTAATGGAAACCAAACTATGATTAATTATAATAACCTGTTCCTGTTACAATATCGATTTGTGAAATTAAGTTAATTCGT
>CAZAKB010000026.1:0-27448 GCA_964485475.1 uncultured bacterium | reverse complement strand
AGCACTGCATCGTGCATATATTGCTGATTCCTTTATGGTCATAAAATCAGAATGATTTTTACTTTCCAGGATAGTTTCGATATTCTCGATATGGATATGGATATCTTTGTATAAATTGATTAATTCATTGATATTTTTATCATTCATCAATCAAAATGTACCGATGGAAAATTATATAGTCAGACCACATAATCGCCTATGGATTATAGTACCTAAATTATATATTAATCTGAATTATTTCCGGATATTCGTATAAAATGGCCTGGATCTATTATTAAACTTTAAACGCGGAATGACATTGAGCAAACCCCAAAAACCAATTTTATCAATTTTTAACCCTTTTTGGTTGTTTAAACCAAATTGATCCACAATTTCAGGATTAACATTTTTTTCTTTACCAATATAATTGCCAAGAACAAAAGCTATTTCCGATATTAACTTATTAATTGTCCAAAATAGTATTTGATTCCATTTGAGGATATCAGGGAAATTTTTCGGTATTGTGTCACCAAAGTAAATTCTCGCAAACCAGAAGTATACTGGATAGATCTCACGACGAAAAACACTATAAAATGATTCATAATATGATCTCTCATCCTCATTTGTAGACATTCCCTCGCTATATTCATACATAAGAGTATCTACTGTAGGATTCTGGTCTTTGTGTTTTTCTATATACTTTAGCGTCCATATGAAGGCCGCCTGATCATTGAAAATGGTTTCTTTCGGCCACCGTAACGTAAAATAATCATCCGTCTGATCATTTGATTTCTGTGTTTTCCTGGGTTTCCTAATATTGCTCTTGGGAAACAACATCCCTTTCATTTGTTGCATTAAATAATTCTTCAATTTTTCATTACCAGTCAATTCATAATTGATTCTCAATAATTGAACGAATTCAACAAAATTTACATCAGTGAATGGATTGGGATGATCAACAATCATTTTTTCAAACTTTTTAATATAATCTGACTTTCGAATGTTTGACTCGTGATAACAATTTAGAAAGTAATCCGGAAATTTTATATCAGATTCAGTAGATTGACCTTTCAACAAATGTTTAAAGTTATTACAAAATGAATCGAAAGAATTCTCAAATTGTCGCATTGAAACATTAATTGACTTTTCCTTTTTCTCGATGCTGATTTTTTCCTTAATGAAATCGGTCAAATTTTCAAATGCCAAGTAATGATCGCGATATCGCTTTTGTTTTTTGACCGCATTTTTTTTGCGACTTTCATAGCCACTTTTTAAATCCAGATAAAGGCCCAAAAAAAGATAATGCGTTCGAAATGATTCACTATGGGATTTTTGCATATTCCAAACTTATTTTGAGTTATTAATCAAACACTCCATAAATATCAGAATATTATTCGAATTTCAAATAAATATTATTGTAGATTCAAACTTCTTCACTCGCTTTCTAAGCAGAGGGTTGCAGGTTCTTCCACAGGAACTCCCCTGGAGGAGTCCTGCCCGGGGTACTTAAAAGTTTCTCAACCAGAATCCCAAATAACAACTCCCAAAATTACATTCTTCAAAAATCAGACTTAGAGGCTCATTTTGCGTCATAGATAGTCAGGGGTGTCACGTATACGATGTATACACCAACCGAATTCAGGACGGAGGAACGTCTAACCTTAGAGCAGAGGCTTTTAAGTCTTGTTTAGTAATTTCATTAGCATGAAATTATCATTATGTAAGGATCAAACTCGTTGGAATAATAGGATACTAACTTGTTTCTACCACCAGATAGTATAGAAAACAGCCAGAATCGCGAAAATGCCAATGGCACCGACATTGAAGACGGTATCCGTGTGAAAAAGTCCTTTCTCCACCTTGATTGCTTTCGGTGAATCCGCCCGGGATTCAATCAGGGTAATGACAATCACAATGGCGCTGAGAATCAAAAACACCACACCCATACGGTTCAAAAAAGGTAATGTCGGGATCAGGATCTTAATTCCTAATGAAAGCGGAATCGTCAAGGCCGCAGCCCAGAGTGCTGAGTTGGCCGTGGCCTTTTTCCAGAACAGGCCAAAGATGAAAATGGCAAAGATACCGGGACTGATAAACCCGGTGAACTCCTGGATAAACTGGAAGGCCTGTTCCAGGCTGGTCAGGGCCGGTGCAATCATCACTGCGATAATCAACGCAACCGAACTGGCAATGCGGCCGGTAAAGACCAGTTGCCGTTCTGAGGCATCTTTTTTAATTATCTGTTTGTAGATGTCCATTGAAAAGATTGTTGCTGTGCTGTTAACCATGGAACTCAATGATGAGACAATCGCTGCGATCAGAGCCGCAAAGGCCAGCCCTTTCAGTCCCATGGGCACGAAATTGCTCAGCAGCCAGGGATAGGCTTCATCAGGTTTGGCGATATCGGCCTTCAATGCAAAGGCCACGATACCGGGAATCACCACAATTAACGGTGTCAGGATTTTCAGGTAACCACCGAACATCAGGCCCCGCTGGGCCTCTTTGATATTCTTGGCCGCCAGAGCACGCTGAGTAATGTACTGGTTACAGCCCCAGTAGAAGAAATGGGCCATCCACATTCCACCGAGCAGTACACCCAATCCGGGCAGTTCAGCAAAGTTGGGATTCGATTTATCGAGAATCATGTCAAATTTCTCAGGCGCCTGCCGCAGCAGATCACTGAATCCAGCAAGGGCACCATTTCCGCCACTAACCGCATTCAGAGCAAAAAAGGTAGTTACAAGACCACCGACAATCAATACCATAACCTGCACCACATCGGTCCAGGCCACAGCCTTCAGACCGCCATAAATCGTGTACAATGCCGAGAAAACGGCCAGCCCAATAATACCCCACATAAGCGGTACGCCCATAATAGTGCGCAGTGCCAGTGCCCCCAAATAGAGTACTGAAGTCAGATTGACAAAGACGTAGAGCAGAAGCCAGAACACTGCCAGACCGGTGCGCACCCGGCGGTCGTAACGGATTTCCAGCAATTGCGGCATGGTGTAGATGCCCTCTTTGAGGAAAATCGGCAGAAAGAATTTGGCCACCACAATCAAGGTAATGGCTGCCGTCCATTCGTAGGTGGCGATACCTAGCCCGATCACAAACCCGGAGCCCGACATACCGATGAATTGTTCAGCGGAGATGTTGGCGGCGATCAGTGATGCACCGATAGCCCACCAAGGTAGCGATTTGCTGGCCAGAAAATAATCACTCGAGTTTTTCTCATGACCTTTTTTCTCCCGGGAGACCCACAGCCCTAGACCAATGATAAACACGATGTAACCGATAAATACGACATAATCCAAAGGTGAAAAATTCATATAACATCAATCCTTTCGTACACTATGTTTGGCATCTCTTGTTTCTACAATTAATATACTTCTTCAAATAGTTTTAATGGGGATAGCTCTGACAAGTCAATCTGCCGGAAATAGTTTTTATACTCGGAAAAGTAAAATGTCTTTCGTATCCCATCTTTGTCAAAATATTTGAAAATAATTCCGATTTAGTCTCCTATAACACAATGGATACGGATGGCTTGGCCACCGCCGGGAGCTAAATCAAGTTCCAGTATTGTGTCTTGTCCAACTGGCATTTTGCTTATCGACATCGCCAACGGATTATCTTCCCAGCCGGCGTCTTTGGCGTCTACATAGATTTCAGCGATGTATGATTTGTCTGAATCAAGAAAAGTGAGATCGATTTTCAATACCCGCGGATTCTCATTGGTGACACTTCCGAGATACCAATCATCTGAATTACGGTCCTTGCGGACAATGGTGAGATAGTCTCCGATTTCGGCATTCAGAACTCTTGTTTCTTCCCAATCAACGGGAACGTCACGAATGAACTGAAACGCTTCCATTTGGTTTTCATAATTTTCAGGAAGATCGGCGGCCATATGCAACGGGCTGTAGATGATGACATAATACGCCAGCATTTTGGCCAGTGTAGCGTTGATCCGGTTGTTGGGTTTATATTCCTCATAAAACAGGTCGACAATCCCCGGTGTAAAATCCATTGGGCCGCTCAGCAGGCGGGTAAACGGGAGGATAGTCATATAATCCGGCGGGTTCCCACCGTCGGGACTCCAGGCATTATACTCCATACCCCGGGCGCCTTCTCTGGTCATCATATTTGGCCAGGTGCGCCGGATGCCGGTATCTTTGATCGGTTCGTGAACATCAAGCATGATGTGATATTTTGCAGCAGTTTCGACAACTTTCCGGTAATGCCGGGCCATATATTGGCCGTGATGCCACTCTTTTTGGATATCGCCGTTTTCATCAATCCGTTTTACTGTTTGGCCATGGCCAACATAACCGGTTTTTACTGTATTGATGCCATATTTATTACAGTACGCAAAGGCGTCTTCCATTTGATTTTCATAATTCATAACGGCCGCACCGGTTTCATGATGTCCGATTAGGCAAACTCCTTTTTCGGCGGCATAATGACTTAATTCATCGATGTCATAATCCGGATGAGCTTGGGTAAAATTAAAGGTGCTTCCATCTTTAACCCAATCACCGTCCCAGCCGGTGTTCCAGCCCTCTACGAGAACGCCATCAAATCCGTATTTGGCTGCGAAATCAATATATTTCTTTGTGTTTTTCGTAGTTGCACCGTGTTTCTCACCGGAGCCCCAGGTCGATTTATTCAGGTGCATTTCCCACCAGATGCCGATATATTTTTGCGGCTTAATCCAGGAGGTGTCTTCGATTTTATTGGGTTCGTTCAGGTTCAGGATCAAATATGAAGTGATGAGATCTCCGGGCGATTCCGCAACTTGCAGTGTCCGCCAGGGAGTTTGCATCGGGGTTGATGCTTTGACCTTTGTTCCGTCGGACCAGGGATAGAGATCGCAAGTCAGCTTGGTTCCTTCAACCCTGGCCAGTGCCATGCTGGAATAGTCGGTGAGGTTGGCTTCATGTATCGATAAATACAAACCGTCATCGGTTTTAAGTGTGAATGGAGTATGGACAGTATCGATCTCGCTGAGTTTGCTTTTATTAAACAGGAATTCATAGCGGTTCCACTGGTAGGCACCAATCCACCAGCAATCATGATCCGCCGGAAAATTGAATTCCGTCAATTCATCGATGATTTTCATTTCACCAAGATTTTCCTGTTCCGGTAATTCATAGCGAAATCCAACCCCATCATCGTAAACTTTGAAAATGATGTTCATCCTGCGAGCAAGAGTAGTCGTCTCGCGCAAACTAACAATCAATTCATTGTAATGATTGCGAATGTTTTTCACCTCGCCCCAGGGCTGGGTCCAATTTTGGTCAACGGACTTTACTTTTGTTTTGACGATGGTAAAGTCACGATCCAGGGAGGCGGCATCCTTGAACTGAAACCCCAGTTTCGAATTCGAGATAATCGTGCCCTCCTGACGAAGAATAGCATAATACGGAGTACCATTCAGTAGTTTAAATTCAACCGAAATGCGTTTGTCCGGAGATTGCACATGGGCGAAATCTGATGATTCATTACTACAACTGACAATCCAAAGTAGCAGGATTGAAGCGATGACGAACATGATTTTCTTATTCATTGATGACCTTTTTCTTCTGTATCGTATTTATGGTGAAAACTAGTAATTCATAATCTATTTTGAATCGTCGGCCTGCATGACAATATCTATATATCTTGCTTTGGTTGACCCCTTTATTTTCATGGAAAGCAAGGATTGAGATTCATTAAAAAACCACCCTTCATCCATCTCAAGAAACTGTAGCCAGTCGCGGACTTCTATTAACTCGGATTCTTCTACCAGTACGCGATCGGGATTTGTATTGACAACCTCAAGTGTTATCAAATCCAGGATTACTGGTAAGTCAATTGTAATCTGATCATCGGTTTCTCCCACGTGTACATTTTTAACAGATTTTTCACTATCTGTATAATCCAGCCAAGCATAATTAACAGTCCCTTTTGGATACAAGCGAAATGTCAAATTCCTGTATTTGCCCAGATCATTACCAACGGAATTGCCAATTACATAATTTGGTCCGAGATTCAAGGGAATTACGCTGCCTGACTTTACAAATACCGGAATCTGATCATGTTCCACCGCGCAGGATATTGTTGCCGGCCCGGATATTACAGCATGGTTCCAGAAATCAGTCCATTCTTCTTCTGGCAAATATACTTCCCGAATTTTCTGACCTTCTTCGACAACAGGAGCGATTAACAGGCTTCTCCCCAGCATATACTCAAACGTTTCCGCACAGGCTTGCGGATCATTGGGAAATTCTAAAGCCAGCGGGCGCATCAAGGGCAATCCGGTCTTTGCGCAATCGTTAGCCTCGGAGTAAAGATAGGGTAATATATTCATACGTATATTAGCAAATTTACGAAATATATCAATACAACTACTGTCTCCCGTTATTTCGGCCATATTCCAAGGTGTTCGGGCGCGGCTTGGTACCGGATCACCGCCATTTTCCGAATGTAATTGCATAATGGATGAAAATGCGGTCGCAGCAATACTGCGTTTATAGAGTTCTGATGAAGGCATTTGATCGCTCCCGAAACCGGCCATATCCCAGGCTACAAACGGAATTCCTGAAATACCTGCCGAAAGAGCAGATCGGATAGCAGCCCGAAATTCGCCAAATGTTGAGCGCTGGTCTCCGTTCCAAGTCAGCGGATGCTGCGCGGCAGTAGCACTACCTGCTCTTCCGAAAACAATTCCGTCATGCTTCAAAATCCCTATATAGTCGTAATAAGCTTGATTGTAAACATCGGGATAAGCGTTGTGCATCTCGGTACCTCGTCGTCCGTCATAAAAGCGGAGCCCATTCCCATACGCAAACTCTCCCCCGTCGCTTTTGAATCCATCAATGCCGAGTTCCGTAATTAGGTAATTGCGTTTTGAAAACCACCAGTCACGGGCTTCCGGGTTCGTGAAATCAAACAATAAACTGTTGCCAAACCAAGCCGGGGGCATACGATACGGTTCGCCGTCTTCACGCTTCACGACATATCCCTGCTGAATCGCATAGACCTCATCATTGTCACGCTGCCGGCTCTCCATCTGACTGGATCTGAGCACAGGGATATTCCAGAGAATAATTTTCATATTTCTTTTGTGTATATCCTGAACCATGCTGACCGGATCAGGCCATCGCCCGATAAAAGAAAAATCATCCAGAGAATAATGCTCCGATGCTGCTTTCTGTTCGTATTGTGCGTCATTGAAAATATAAAAGGTCTCTTCATCACTCCAGGCCTCGATAACGATAACGGATACTGGAATACCCAGTTTCTTTGCCATGAACAATTGTGCTTCGATTTCGGATTGTCGATTCCATTCATTAGCTGAAATCCAGAGTCCGAATGCCCATACCGGCGGCAGTTGCGGCTTACCGATCACTTCGCTATAGGAAGTAACAATCTCCTTGGGGCAATTACCCGTAAAAATGAAATATTCAAACAATGTTCCGGTTTTTTTCCGTACATCCGTCAGGATCGTACAGCGGTCCTCCCGGTCGGTCGCCAGACGAAACTGCGAATAGGCGGTTGAATTCAGGTAAAATCCGTAGCCGCCGCTATTTAAATAGAACGGAACCGGAATATAGGTCTTTTCTTCCTGCTCATAGCGTGTATTGGTACAATGGATATCGACATTGTCACTGCGTTTATCCAGATGATTATAACGCATACCGAATCCGTAAAACGCCTCCGACGGTTTCGTATAGAGATTTTCCTGTACATTGAGAATCTCACCGTTCCCATTTTTCAGAAAGGCTAGGCTGCCGTGTCCATTGAAGCCGTAATTTTTCACGATCTTCTTGTTATCTCCCAAACGATGTAGTTCCCAGGAAAAGGGGGATTTTGCAATTTTCAACAGGAGTTTTGATGCTCTAATTTCGACAAAATCTTTATCTTCACGCATTGTAAACGGAACAATTCCATCCGGATCGCTCTTCCGATCATTTTCGAGTAATACGGTTACTCGAAAATAGTTATCGCCGGGAAACGAGATATGAAGCTCAGGATGAATTGCATCGTCATCGCTATCACAACGGACAATCAGCACATTCCCCTCTTTGCGTATACTCATTACCTCCGTGACATACACCCACTCAGCAATCTGATATTTAAACGGTCCGATTTTCTCGGATTCTGTTCCCCGCCCTTCGTGAATTGTATAATCGATTCGGTCCCCGGCGGAGAATGGACCCATCTGAGCCTCCCAGTAGCAATCACCCTCATGTAGAGCAACAAACCGTCCTTTTATCGGGTGCTGCTCACTCCCATTTTTATGCCATTCAACTTTCGTTTCCACATCTTCAGCCAAACCAACCGTACGAAAACCAATTCGAACCGTATCCCCTACTTGCGGATAATGCGGTTTCAATTCCATTGAATAGGGGGGAATCGCCAGTTCGCGTTCAGCATAAAGATTTTCGTAACCCAGCAAACTATGGGTAATCTTGGGCGCCGAAAAAGCGAAACAGTTCAACATAAAAAAACAGATTGAGATCAACAATTGCAATAGTTTAAACATAGAAATAAGTTCCTCTCTCTTCGTCCATAATAAGTTCCGTCAGGCAAACCGATACAGCAGAAAAAGCAGATGCTACTTTTTCCCTCAGCTAAAACGCTATATTGAGCGAAAATCCTTGCACCGGGTTAAATTTACCAAATTCCTGGAAAGAATAATCAAAAACAATGCTGTATCCGGAAATGGGTATTTTGAGCCCCAATCCGCAGCTGAAACCCTTTTCAGTATTCGATGCAAACAAACCTTGATAGCCTGCCCTGATTTGGAGCAATTGATAGAGACACATTTCCGCACCCGCGTTGAATATTTCATTATTATTGGTCGGTCGAACCGCGTCAGTTGAAAGCACCATTTCAATATTATCCCAATGGATCACCGGCATCGCGGCTCCCACGCAGAAACTCAACGGAATCGGCCATGAATCGGTTTTCATATAGGCCACCAGGGTTTCGTTATTACCCATGCTCTGTGGATCAATGTCAATTTGCCTACGCAGATCGCGGCCCTGTAGCTGCATTTCACCACCGAAATTGCGAATCGTCGCGCCGATCCGGAGATCGTTGAACTGTGTGATAAAAAGGAGACCCAGATCCGCAGCCGCTGTCCAGGCTTTTTCATGCCAGATATTCTGTTCGATATATTTTACCGTGCCGCCAATCGAAAATCGATCGGTGACGTTGCGGGCGTAGCTGAGTCCGATGCACAGATCGCTGGCTTCCCAGAACTCACCGGTCCCTTCCGGCAGGGCGACTGTAGTTACCTTTTCCCGGTCGCCATAATCCAGATGATTAACGCTGATTCCAATGGCATCCTGAGGCGAAACGGCAACCTGGATACCCACCCAACTATGCTTCGATCCCACGAGATAACTGGATTGTGATACATATAGTGCCGTTTTTACCGTTCGTGATATCGCACCGGGATTCCAATACAAAGCCGAAGGATCATCGGCAATTGCCGTGAAGGCAGCGCCCATCGCCGTCGCTTTCATCCCGACAGGGATTCCCAGAAAAGGAGAGGCAGAGGTACCGACTTTACTCTGTGCATAAATCCGGCACCCCGCCAAACCGTCCAAAACAAGGAGAAAGCAGAAAAGAGTTGCAAATTTTCTTTTACCCATATTCATATCACTTTATAATTGCTAGTTTACCGCTTCGCTTACCAAAGCTGGATTCGACAATATAAAAATACACGCCATATGCCACATCCAGATTTTCCTTCGAACGAAGGTCCCATGGTATCGTTCCATTATTCAATCCATCTGACTGACTAAGCGTTCGCACTAAACTACCATCTGATGAAAATATATGCACTTTGGCATCAAGCGGTAGTTTTCGAAACTCGATGCGGCGTTCTCCACGCCCGCTGGTAATCGTCGGTGGCAAGGGACTTTCCATAACGTTGGCAGTTACATATGGATTAGGTACAACTTGAATTTCATCCATTTCTTTCCGGGCCTGTTCCTCCTGCACCATTGGTTTTTCAGTTTCGAATTCATACAGATCGCCGTTTCGAAACGGTTTGGAAATGCCGATACGCAGTTCGTCCCCATCACCAAATTGATAGACAGTGTCTGTCTCCCCGATATTGGTAAAGAAAAGACTCCAGAGCATCTGGTATTCGCCGTCCGGACGCTTCCAGAACGAGTATATCTTATCTTTGGGCTGAATCGTATAGACCGAATCGGGATACAAACGACGCGTAAAAGTATGAAAAAAAGGCACTTCAGTCGAATCGTTGAGATTCAGAATTCGGAAATTGCTCTGAATGGGCGGAAAATTATTCATTTTATGGGCGAGATCGTCGGGACGTACATATCGGATTGTATCCCCGAATTGAATCAATAAGTCCGTCGGATAGGGTTTTCCTTCCAGTTGCTTCCCGCTCAGTTTAAAGCTGGACAGCATGGCATACCATTCGTATCGCCGATCTCCCGTATTCCAGAATGACACGGTGGGATCATCATGTATTCCTTCGATCGCCCAATCATTTTCAAAACGGAGTTGCACACCGTTAAAAATATCCGTATCAAAAGTCTCATTAGCGAAAGGACTTGCCTGTATGTTTATACTCTTGTATACGGGATAGTAGCGATATTTCAGAAGATATTCGCTCACTTCCAATTCTGCATTCGGATAGAGCTTAATTTTACCATTCTCAAAATCGATGACAAAATCGTCAGGATTCAAATATGTATTCGGATCGGAAAGCAGGCTGATTAAAAATGAACTTTCTTCAATGTGTTCTTTCTTAAGCAGTTGAAAATCCGAATAAATCTCAATAGTTTCCGAAATTCCGGTGAGATCCAGCACGGAGTAATTCGTCGTAACGGGGGCAAATTCATCTGGATCGGCCCAATCCATGTTCGGTTCGCCGATATCCGGCTTTGCATTGTTTTGGGTGCTGTCTGCATCGAATACATTGGGATCGCCGTCGCTACCAATGTCATCTGTAAGCGCATTCCAGTTCCGGTTATTATCGATTCCATCCATACCGGTATCTTCGAACAGAACCTGGTAACTATGCCCGGTAAGAGCCGTCTCATCAACAACATCATAATAGATACTACCGGTTCCAACTCCAACAACATGATAGAGTGTATTATTCATATTCGCTCCATCATATCCGGCAACCGGCGGATTGGGTCGGATAACAACCGTGTTCTGATTCGTAACAATCTCACCATTTGGTTGAATCGTGATAAATTTCGCCGTTTCGGAAGGAATCATACCTAGCGCCGCATTACCGTGATCGTAGGCTGTCACAGCATAGAAATAGCGACAACCGTTTTTAACATCTCTATCCACAAAGGTGTGTCGCAACCCTGTATCAGAGCCAAGGTCAAAGGTGTATCCCCCTTTATCCTGGAAGTACTGATCATCGGTCGGAAACAGTCCCTTAATCCCATTTTTCAAATCGAACTGCGCCAAATATTTGTAGCCTACCACATTACCATAAATATCCGTCACCGACATGACATCGTTAAAATCCGAGTCCGTTGCTTTGTATATCCGGTAACCCTCAAAATCTTTTTCACGAGTAACCGGATCGATACTATCCTCCGCTTCGCGATTCCAGTACAGCGTTACCTTTCCATCTCCGGCTACCGCCTTTACAGTTGGAAGATTTGGTGCAGTCGGAAAATTATAATCGCTGTTGTAAATTTTTTGAACAGTTTCCCTGTTTTTAAACAAATCATCCAAATCGTCACCATAAAGGAGCGCCAGCGAAAAACGTTGAGTTTCGCCTGCACGCAGGGGAAAATAGGCCGAACTGTATATAAAATCGCCGTCTTCGCCGCGAATAGGATTTCCATTCCGGATACTTGAAGGAACATCGAAATAGCCAGGATAAAGCCACCGCCAAAGAGCTTCATCATCCTTCATTGGAAAGAGAAGCGCCGGTGTGAAATAATTGAAACTGGTTAGACCAATCTGATCCGACTCATCCACATCGGTGCGATCGAAGTTCGCCTCTCCGATTGTTGGAAAACCGTCTCCTTCGCCGTAGTCCCACGTATTTGGAATGCCATCAGCGCCCAGATCATCTAATTCGGGATTCCAATCGCCATCATTATCAATTCCATCATCCCTACGCTCATCAATCAAAGGATCATTGATTCCACGACCACTAAAATAGTCGATGTAACAGACAGGATTAATCTTGTCAAATAGAACAACATCATTTTCGACATCCTTCCGAACCTGGCGATAATGAAGAAGATAATTTTCGTCAATTAACCCATCCAAATCATTATCAATACCATCATAGACGTTGGGATCGGCATTGTAGTTCTCATCGGAAGCGCCTTCGACAAATTTCGTTACTCCAGCGATTAATCGTATACTATCATCCATGCCATGGGTATAGACCATCATCGTATCACGATCGATCGTCACCACATGACGTTTATAATTGTCATCAATCAGGATAATCTGATCTCCCTGATCGTAAATAACCGTGTCGAAGTCACTTTCCTCAAACTCGGGCGCCGCAAAAACGAGATTTATTCCATCCGGAAGACTTTCCACACAATTGTCTCCATCGTCATCAATACCGTTATAAGGATTTCCCGGACTTTCCAGAAAGGCATAACCAACCATTCCGACATCTCCAACCCACAATGAATTTCGGGAACAATCGTTATCAAAATCGCCGGTATAGGTAAGATCCTTTTCGACATCAAAAAAGGACCAATCGTCGTCCCATTCAGTGTTAGTTGCCACACCACCAGATAAACCAAGCCAAGTTCCGCAGAGCATACCAAATACAACGCGATCATAATTCGTTGTACCTGTATTGGTGATTTCGTACAACCAGAAAATCAGGTCATTTGCCAACGGGCGGGACCATTGCATTCCGCGCACTTTCACTTCTAGCCCCAGTCCGTTCCTCATCGGATTGGTACTATCCGGCTTAAATGCGACCCCCCATCGATTATTATCCGTAAAATTGAACTCCTCATCGTTATTGTCATCCATTACAAAATAACTTTCCTGGTCGGCGTTTGTGAGGCCTTTTCCCATAAAGCTGTTCCAGCTGCCCGGCCAACCGGGATCATGTGGATCATCCAGTTTATCCGGCCAGAATCCCGGCCAGGTATTCGGATCGGTACTCATCGCTACACTATATTGATTTTCATTCATATATCCTTGCACCGGTTCAAAAGTCGAATACTTGCCTGAACTGAGAATTTCTTTTCCCTGAGAAGGTCGGGAAACCGGGCAAACAACCACACTATGAAACTTTTGCATTTTATGACTTACCGAGTCCCAATAAGCCACTTCGGCTCCAACCATCATAGAAATATCTGAGAAGTAGCCGTTATTATCGTGTTTCCAGGCGCCGACCGGTCCGTCAAACGGCTGACCAATAACACCATAATTTCCAAAGGTGGTCCGCACAAGATTAGCATTATGGATTCCTTGTCTTCGATATTGTCTACCGCTATTCTGCTGCGCGTATCCGCTAAAACGGATAAAAAACACCATTACAATCCAGATAAAACCTTTTCGCAAAAAATGTTCCATTTCAACTTTCATAAATTTATCCTTAATCCAAATTCAATTCTACGCGGTTCGGAATAAAAACCAGGATCCAAGAAATACTCTTCAATAGTGTTTATCGGTGTAGGAACATTAATCGCTTTTACCCGATCAATATCCATGGTAAATCCAGCTCGACCAGTATCATCAAAAACTATCAATTCATTTTTTCGATCCAGGACATTTTTAATTCGGATAAACAGTTCAGGTTCTAAACCGAATATATTAAGCTGCCAGTAAGCATGCAGGTCCAGATTAAACGATCCCGGTTTCTTTTCAGAATTCGTTAACAGTGAAGTAATATCCATATTCAGACGAGGTGTATAGGGTAATCCACTTCCGTATCGTCCAATTAAATTAATACCATATCCCTGGGGACTGTTATAGCCGAGCGTGGCGTTTATCGTATGGCGCTGATCCCAATCCAACGGTTTTATCTGTATTTCTGGTTCTGCCCCGCCAACTAATGCGTTCCGATATGCATCCGGATCGCTTGCTGTACCTTTTACAATTTGAAAGGTATAGTCCACATTTGCAAATAGCCCCTTTGCAGTGCGCTGGTTTAGTGCCAGGGTAACGCCCTTAATCACGCCAAAATCACTATTCATAAGGCGGCTGTAACGGGCAAATTTTCCAAATACATCAATCTCTTCCGAGCGTGTGCCTGTTAAATCTCTGACGTCCTTCAGAAATACGGTCACATCCATGGAAAAGTTCGAAGTCAATTGTTGTTGGAGTCCGATTTCTCCGGCAATCGTTTTTTCCGGATTAAGATCGGCGTTTCCGATGACCCCCGCATTTCCAGTCCCACCAAATAACTGAAATTCGGGATTGCGGTACAGGTGTTCATAATTCGGAATTTGAAAGAAGTGTCCATATGAAAAATGGAAAACGCCTTGATCACTGATCGGAAAAGAGATCCCGATTCGGGGACTGATTTTTTGTTTTGCTGAGGCAGTCTTATACCAATATTCCCGGCGTTCCTCAACGCTCACAACAGGTTCATCGAAATCCTGATATCCATTATTATTCTGATCGTGATAAATATTTTGTGGACGAATTGGATTGTAAATGTCAGGATCTGTAGGATCACTCAAAACAACACCATCGGGTTCGAAATAATCCCAACGCACACCAATATTAATTACCAACTCATTAAACTCGATTTTATCCTGGATATACGCCGATAGTTCCACTGGATTCTGTTTGGCATAACTGGCAAAAATTGTGCTCTCAGGATAAATCGTAGGATGAATATATGGCGAAAAAGACGGCGGGATTTCCGTCGAAAAATCTATATAATTTTCACCAGGCGTGGGGCGTATCTCAAATTCCCGAATCTCGATCCGGTTCTGTTTACACTCCAACCCCGTCTTGATCTGATGATGAGAATTAAGTTGCGAGGTCAGGCTGAATTTCAGCAGATGAGAGCCGCTACCGCGTAGGTAATGCCCGTTCTCCGTGCCTCCTACATGAAACTGATAGGCAAACTGGCTCAGGTAATAGGGATGCACATAGGTGCTACTATCGGTATTGGTACTCTTGGTAGACAGCCGTCGCGTGTAGGAGCGATTATTATAGGAGTAGGCAATATCAAAGTAACTGTTCATCGAGAGTTGTTTCTGGAACGTAACAATATGCGTTAGTCCGGTTATCCGTGTCGGAGCACGTCCATCCGGATTATAAAAAAACATGCGATCGCCGCTCTCGTATTCCTGTTGCTTCATATCGTCATAAAAATAGCTGTAACTCAGTGAAGATTTAGCGGAAGTCCGATAGACAACTTGACCCTGAAAATAGTTCTGCTCCACACTGTTCATCGATATCCATTGATCGTCGCCAAGCATCGCGGTCGAATCGTACAGTACCATCACATCGTTGCTGTCGTAGTAAGCCACTGCATTCGGTAAAAATCGGCGCTTCCCAAAAATCCAGCCGTCTGACTGATTTTTTCGGTAATTCAGATAGAAAAACAGACGGTCTTTGACAATCGGCCCGGAAAGATTTCCTTCGATATTCGTAATCGCTGTCGGATCAAATTGGCTGATATGCGGAAATGTCGATGAATGCGTACTCAAATGACCGCCGGCATAGCACTCCAGTGATCCGCCAAACCGATTGCTACCTTTGCGAGTTACGATGTTCACAACGCCTGACATAACATTCCCGTATTCGGCATTGAACGCTCCTGAAATAACCTGTAGTTCCTGAACCATGTTTTTATTGACATTCACGGTAGCCTCGCGATTATAGGCATCCGTTACCGGAACCCCGTCGATCATATAGGCTACTTCACCCACACGTCCACCGCGCAGACTGCCGTTGACGAATCCCGCTTGCATCTCGATCGCTTCGCTCAATTCACTGATGGGAAGTTGTTTCATCTCCTCCACGCCGATAATGGCGGTTGATGCGGTCAAATCTTTTTGGATCATGGGTCGCACCGCCGTCACGGTAATCGCTTCACCATAAATCGCTTGCATCGTTATCCCGACATCAAGTTGCCGTGTAAGATCAATCGAAACCGCCACCCCGGTCACTTTCACACTTTGGTAACCAATCATTGAAAACACAACAGTATAGGATCCAGGTGCGACATTGAGAATCGCATAGTTGCCGTTCTCATCGCTTGCAGCGCCTATATTGCTGCCCTCAATGACGATGTTACATCCATAAAGCGCTTGCCCATTTACCTTATCAACAACACGACCTGCGATTTTACCGCTGATTCCGCCAAGAAGTTGAGCGCTGATGCCCACAAAAACCAGCAGACCGGTCGCGATTCGCTTTACTATTCGCTTAGACATTTTACTTTGCAATTTCACCCTATTTAATTGTTTAATATTTTGTTGAATTTCGAAATTTGGCGGCGCCCTGACAATTTAGACGCCGCCAAATCGAAACTGTATATTATTTTAGCAATAGCATCTTGCACATTTGTGTCGATTCCCCGACTATCATCTGACAGAAATAAACACCACTGGAAAGTTGCGATGCATCAAATAGAATATGGTAATTACCGGAACTTTGCGTCTTCTGAACCAGGGTCCGCACTTCCAGCCCAAGCGCATTAAAAACTTTCAATTCGACGAACTGCCTGGATGATAGCTGGTATTCAATCACCGTTGTCGGATTGAAAGGATTCGGGTAATTCTGACTTAATTTAAACTCTTCTGGTTTCAATTCTTTCTCTGATTCGATATCTAATCCTTCAGGGAAACTGTTCAGACCATAGGTGTCGTAATTGAAAACGTCATTGGTTTCCACTGTCGGCTCATCACCGAGTACATTGTTCCAATGATGACGATCGGTATAGACAAATTCGTTTTCGAACACGGCACCACTCACAGCTGTAACATCTTCTGCTCCGGGATAAAACATGCAATATTTCCACATCCGGATACCGCCTTCCGTGCCGGCTTCATTAATATGATTTCGAGACCAGATGTTATCACCAGCTTGCTTGTCACCATTTTTACCTTCATCATTCAACATCATCATCGTCGGTGATGATGAAGGATCAATCGTGACTGTATCATTGAGTGTCCAATCACCAGCCATTCGGTCAGCAAACCAATAACAGTGCCCCTTTATACCGACATGTGTAATTATGGAGGGATCAACCAGTTCAAAATTATGCCGATTCCGTGCTTGGCTCATATCAACCTGGTAAAGGACTGTTATATCCTGGCTCAATTCTCCAACTTTAGGGTAAAACGATGGTTTGAACTGTTCCATTTCAATTGTACTTCCGTCGGTCACATAGGTATAGCGCCGTTTTGTCGAAACTTCCCAACCACCATAATTCTGGTATTTTTCGGACGGACCTGCCTTTACCTTCCATCCAGTAGTTGAATCGGCAAGGCCTTGCACTACAACCGTACATGTATAAAGACCGACAGAAAATGGAACTTCCGTCAAATAGCGGGTAGAATCATCGGAGATGATCGATTCCCATTCATGTTCATCGAAACCATACAGTTTGATTTCGTCAGTGCCAGGATCGAAATAGTTATCCCCTGTTCCAAGAATATCGGATACATCGGCGGTAAAAACCAGTGTATTCTCGATATAATTATAAATCGTGACAACACTATCCCGACCGAACCACGCCACCGGCAGGATAGTTTCCGGACTCACCAGCGTAAAAGGTCGATCGCTTCCGTCCTCCCAGATTTCTCCGCGATTGATCTGGTATTTAAATATAAAACTTTGTCCGACCGCGCTATCATCCATCCCCACTGTGATACTATAAATGCTATCAAGATCTTCATCACTAAGCGCTGGAATAGCAGAGCAGTCCCAGTCACCTCCAAGACCTGTTTCGGAAATAAAGGTTCCGCAAATAGTTACACTATCTTCATTCGGAGCGAAAAATCCTTCCAAAGTTTTCACCCGCATGTTAACCTGAAATGTAACAGGTATTTCTGCAAGAGCATTTACCATGAAAACAATGCTGATAAATGCAAACACTAATAACAATCTCTTTTTCATCGCTTTTCCTTTCTTTTCTTTCTTTTTAATAGTCAATTTTGCAGAGTCGTTCAGGTATTTCTGCAAGAGCATTTACCATAAAACAATGCTGGTAAATGCAAAAACTAATAGCAAGCTTTTTTTATCACTACTTTTCCTCCTCTCTTATTTGTGATTAAACATTCATTGTTAATCTGTTTTTAGTATGTGTATTCATCATTTGGAAATTGAATTGTACTGCAGCTTTGCAGCATAATATTTTCTATTGAGCATTTGAATAATAAAAAGACAGGCTATGCTGTAAAAAAACAAGGCTACAAATATAAAGACAGTATATGCCTGGTTTAAAATTCCTGTTGATATTAATATTCCGGCAATAATTCCCAAAAACCAACTCGTCACTAATGTTATTAACACCGAATTTTCTGAGAGCTTGGCATGAATTAATCCGGCAATTATTATTGTAATTATAGGCGTTACAACGATTATATAGAACGATACTAAAGCCCAAATAATGCGTGGATTTATCTCCGGGAAAAGCGGTGTGATCAAGATTGTGAAGACAACTGATAGTACGATAGATAAACGGCTGACTAATTTCAACACATCTTCGGCTGAATTGGGTTTTATACTTTTATACAAATCGAAGGTTGTTATTTCAGATATTGATATAAATATTGAAGTTAAAGAGGAAATTAGCAGACCATTTAGTAAAATCAGAAAGAATCCATTGGTTCCTATGTTATTGATAAAATATTCGACAAAAACAGGGGAACCGATGCCGGGAAAACCATATACTTTAAATATTGTAAAAATAACTATTGATAACAAAACAAGGATGATACCGGTTCCATATAAAGCTTTTGTTTTATTCCTGCTATTCCGGGATAACATTAGCTGTTGATGGGAAAAAGTATCCATAATCCAAATCCCGGTTACAATAAAAATCATTATGATATACAAAATGGGATTAGGCGCAAATTTTCCGGCTTGAAGAGCCTGATCGTGCAAATATAAAGATGTAGTGCCTAACTTACTGAAGCTGTCAATCGTCAGAATTAATGCAGCAATTATCAGAGATAATCCGATTACAGTTCCTGTGCGAATTGATGAAGAAAGACCTCTAATAGTTATAAAAACTCCACTAAAAGTGATCAGAGATACCAGTATCAGAAAAGATTGAGCGCCGAAAGCAATATTGAAAAACCAAGCATAAGCAAATATGACAATAGGCAGTTTTAGTCCATAATTTGAAATTATTAAAAATACAGCAACCAGGCGCCGGTTTTTTTTCCCAAATTTACCACCGATTAATTCGGGAATACTGCGATAGTTCGTCTTATCATGAACAAAGAAATAAATTGTTAAGATAATGCAAAGATTTATAAGTAACAGGTAAAGATAATTAATTTCCCGAAAAAACCTGCCGAAATAGAAGCATATAATCAAAACAAAAGGAACAGAGATCGCAATAAAAGAAAGCATCGATCTTAGCCATCCGGAATGACTGGAGTGGAAAAAAGATTTTGCACCGGATTGTATCAAGCCGGTGAGCAAGACCAGAACGTAAAAAATTGTCAGGATTATTGTGTTCATTGAAGAGAAACCTGGTTTCATAATCTGTATTAGGACAAAAACCAAGCCAAAACGAATATTTAAACCTTTCAATGGAAGAAATAACAATTCAAACACGATTTCACAAGGAGACCTGGAAAAAATCTTCTCATCAATTAGAAATTTCAGGTAATTTCTCAGCATCAATATACTTTATCAAAATTATAAAATATTATCAAAATTATAAAACGTCCGATCATCTAAAACCAGAGATGAATCCGGCATGCTAATAATTTTTCCCTAAGAATTGCTGTAATACCGGAACCTTCAAAACGGGGACCTTAACTTTGAGTTTTTCAGGACGTATTTATGTTTGATAATACATATTTAAATCTTATTATCAATTATGAAAGGACTTGATGGGTACACCCTGTTCAATAAAAAAGATCAACTATCTGGTCTGAAATTTGCAAATTATGTTCGGGAAGATTTTCTACAATTGAAAAAGAAAAAGGGAATTTAATGATTCAGACTCAAATTCAAACTTATACACTGAAATTAATATTCGCACTTTATTTTGTGGTTATTAGTTCATTACTTTCATGCGGAGAAATTATTTATCGGAATATATTTATACAACATATCTAATGATAACGCCACGTGTTATAAAAAGATGCTTTTAATTAAATGAACCTGATAACTATAACGGAGATGTAATGAAATATTTTCACCTGCTTTTTCCTTTAATTCTGATCATAATGAATTGTTCTAATAATGATTTCCTCTATAAATCAGATACATTTATAGTAAGATCGGATGGCGTTAGGCAAGGCAAGTTTAAATCAACTGCTAAATCATCAACAGAACTCTATTCTAATTATAAAAGCCCATATAAACGCCCGACTCTCAGAGTCATGGAGTTTAAATTTGCCATTAACGGCGACGACAACGAGCGCTATCCCGGCGAAAATCACCATATACTCCTTAATCATCAAAATGGAAAAATGGTATCAGAGCTGTATAAATTCGGGCGCCCCGATCCACCGGAAGCAATTTATGATGAAAAGGAACGGAAAAATTATCTTGATAGAGATGTTGAGTTGACAATCAGGGCTGATATGCGGCACGTTTTGAATGCTTTTGAAGAAAAGGGATTTTATGCACTTTATAATGGAGAAACAATAAAAGCAGATGATTTTAAGGGTGTTTTTTTAGCAGGGAAAACACAGCCGCTTTCCTGGGAATTTGCCAATCTTGCCCAAAGACCGGAATTCATGCTCCGTGATACAGATGGAGACAGTATTTATGAAATCACCGTCAATATTCAAAAATTTCAGCAAGCTACGGAAAATGAAATAAAAACCCAATGGATGCTAAAAGAAGACATCTCAAAATATCCACTCTATGAATCCGATGAGCTGATTTGTAGTGCGCTATATAACATGTCGCTTGAAGAGCTTGTGCTGGATATCAGAAAAGACGGAGCTCTGATGGCGGGCGCAAAGTGGCCGGGTGTATGGACGCGAGATATCAGTTACAGTATTTTACTCTCTCTGGCTATTCTCGAGCCGGAAGCCGCTAAAACCAGCTTGATGCATAAAGTCAAAAACAATCGTATTATTCAGGACACCGGCACCGGAGGATCCTGGCCCGTCTCATCCGACCGCATGACCTGGGCCTCAGCCGCCTGGGAAATATATACTGTGACAGGAGACCGGGATTGGCTGGAAGAAGCTTTTGAAATAATTAAGAATTCAGCCGAGGATGATCTTTTGACTGTTCTGAATCCGGCGACAGGATTGATGTACGGCGAATCTTCCTTTCTCGATTGGCGGGAACAGACCTACCCCAGATGGATGGATCCGAAGGATATCTATATGTCGCATAACCTTGGCACCAATGCCGTTCATTATAAAACTTATGTTATTCTATCAAACATGGCCAAAGAATTAGCCGAAAAAGGCTTGGCGGAAAAGTACGATGGAGTCGCAAATACGCTTAAGACGGCAATCAATGAACATCTCTGGTGCGAGCAAAAGGGGTACTATGGACAATATTTATATGGGAGAAATTACTTTTCAGTTTCTCCCAGATCCGAGGCTTTGGGTGAGGCATTATGTGTCTTATTCGATATTGCTGATTCTGAAAAGGGAAAAATTATTATTGAAAATACTCCGACAACAACATTTGGAATCCCCTGTATCTCTCCACAGATACCTGATATTTCTCCATATCACAGTAACGGGATTTGGCCTTTTGTGGAAGCCTATTGGACCTGGGCTTCCGCCAAAGTGGGCAATACCAAAAGTGTCGAACATGGTCTGGCTTCCGTCATTCGCGCTTCTTCATTGTTTTTAACAAACAAAGAAAATATGGTTGCAGAAACCGGAGATTTCATGGGAACCGAGATCAATTCCGACCGACAGTTATGGAGTGTTGCGGGAAATCTGGCGATGGTTTACAGAATTTTCCTGGGGATGGATTTTCAGTCCGATGCGCTTTCTTTCAAACCATTTATTCCTCAAAAATATGCCGGTATACGGAGCCTGAAAAATTTCAAATACCGACAAAGTCTAATTGATATTACAATTGACGGATATGGTGATAACATTCAGTCGTTGAGTTTGGATGGAAAGCTATTAGCTGCAAATAAAATCCCAGGTAATATCAGCGGTCATCATAAAATACACATTCAAATGAACAATGAAATTGCGCAGCCTGGCCGCATTAACCTGGTTGAAATAACTTTCTCACCAAACACTCCTAACCTAACAGTGTTGGATTCCCTGTTAGTTTGGAATTCGATCGAAGATGCAAAAATCTATAGAATTTTTAATAATGGCTCTGAAATATCAAAAACTAAAGACACAAAATTTAGAATTCCCCGGTCCGATCATTATTCCGAATACCAGGTAATGGCTGTCAGCAAATCCGGACAACAATCTTTTCTCAGTCAGCCGATAAGTGTCGTCACCCGGCAACATACTATTTTGATGGAGGCAAATGGTGAGGATATATCAAAGGATTATCCCGGATTCTATGGGTTTGGATACATCCCGATAACTAAACAGAAAAACAGAAATGTTAATTTCCCGGTATATATACCGAGAAGCGGGAAATACGTCCTTGATTTCAGATACAGCAATGGAAACGGACCGATCAATACGAACAATAAATGCGCCGTCCGGTCTCTGTTTCTGGGTGGAAAGCGGATCGGTGCGGTAGTTTTTCCGCAGCGTGGGGACCGGAATTGGACGGATTGGGGGTATTCGAATGCAATACCAGTTAATTTGCCGGCAGGAGATCATAATTTAACTTTGGAATTTCAACCCTCTGATGAAAATATGCATTTTGATACCAATACCGCGCTGCTGGACCAGATGCGACTCATTTTACTCGGTTATGAGTAAAGCAGGATAAAACATTTTATTCTCGTGTTTATTTACGTAATTTTCAGCGTAATGATTTTTCAATTTACATGAGATATTAAAGATGAAATCCAGCAAATACAATCTACCCTTCAGGCAATACAATCGGATCTTATTAGCCTTTGTCATTGCTATTCTCGTTTCACTTTCCATACTCTTGATTACGGTATATGCTCCCGGCATATCCCGGGATAGTGTTAAAAAAATTTATTATGCGGACAATATATCCAGAGCCCATCAGATAGTCATTGATCGGTTTAATGAAAAATACGAAGGCAAGATAGAAGTCGTTCCCATTGATTTACCCTTTATCAAGTTTAACACAAATTTAAGGAAAGAACTTCTCGCAAGAACATTACGCAACCGTAATACTTTGATTGACGTGTTTGCTATTGACCAAGTTTGGAATGCCCGTTTTGCCAAGTGGGCTGAACCCCTGACGCCCTATTTTTCGGCAAATACCGTAGGAACAATATTGCCTAAAGTCCTGGCTAATTCATATTCTAAAACTTCTATTATCAGTATTCCGCTGCACGTTGATGTTGGTGTTATGTATTATCGCCGCGATCTTGTAAGGAATTTAGATAAGACCGGAGAACTGGAATCAATTTTAAAAAACTCAATTACATGGGATGATTTTTTTCAGCTAAATCTTCAATACAACAGGCCCCACAATTTTTATTCCTTCCAGGGCTATAATTATGAAGGGCTCATCGTCAATTTTATGGAGATACTTGGTTCGGAAGAATCCGATGCAATTTTTGACATGGACTCTTTGAAAATCAATCTGCAACCAGCCAAAAAGGGAACAGCATTTATTAAAGACCTTATTGAAAAGCACAAACTCGCTCCTCTTGAAGTTACGACATTCAATGAAGATCGCTGTTACAAGCACGCTTTAAACAACAACATCCCGTTTTTCAGAGGATGGCCTTCATTCTATAAAACCCTGGAAAACAGGCCCTCGAAAAACCTGATCGGTATTGCAGCGATACCCCATTTTAAAGATCAGCCTTCGGCTTCAGTCCTGGGAGGCTGGAACCTGATGATCTCCAAACACTCCAAAGCCAAAAAAGAAGCCGCCGTGTTCATAGAATACATGATTTCTCCCGAGACCCAGAAAACTATGCTTAAAGAGGGCGGGTTTTTGCCTGTTGTAGAAGCTTTATACAGCGACCCGGATATACTGCAAGAAATGACTTACCTGTCCTATTTGAAACAATTGGTCGATAATGGATTTTATCGTCCGAATGCTCCTCAATACACACAATTATCAAAAATACTTGCCGATCATATTCATAAGGTATTGGAAAATGAAACCAGCCTGGAAGATACTTTTAACAAACCCATTATAATCAATCGATACTAATGAAATTATCAGCAGAAAGCAGGAGATTTCATTTTAACATCAGACATATTATTCTGATTTTTGTGGTTACGTTTCTGTTTCTGGCAGTTTCATCTTATGTAAATACCCTTTCCAAGAACAACCTTTTTTCCAGGACTACCGATATCTATCGTAAAAGTTCAATTGAGAATTTAGCAGATCTTACAGCGACCTCTTTAGAACTCCTGCTGGAACAGGTAATAATTAATCCTGATCAGTATTCTGAAAAAAAGCAGGGTATAATTCACGGCTTCGATATGATTCTCAGCCAACAAACACTTCGTGAAAACATCAAAGAAATCTGCGTTCTCATCTACCACGCCGATGCTGTTTTTGCCATCGATAACGGCAATGAGTTATACTCATATTTTGTGGAAAATGAACTTCCTCCCGATTTCAAGCAACAACTTCATCGACCGGCGATTAAAATATTCCAGTCGGTGGAAGATGAAATGCAATCAGAAGAAGATATTTATAGTTTTACCGATGAAGATCACCTTTTTCACATTATCGTTCCCATGATGCTGGATGGAGAATATTCTGGCGCCTTATATATGCGGATCGGCGTCGACTACCGAAGCCTGATCAAAGAAATCAGCATTGGCTATTCGAACATTAGTATCATTTTTACAGCCCTGATTATGCTGGGATTATTGTCCATGTTTTACCTTTCCTCATTTATGGTTAAGGAACGTGATACGGCGCTGCGTCATCTGTTTGAAGAGCAGCAGGCTCAACTGAAGCAAAACGTCGAACTTCAGAAGGAGCAGCACTTTGCCAGAAGAATTTATCATACCCACCATAAAGCCGAAAAAATTATGGGGTATATTAAAAATGATTTGCGGAATATAAGTTCCACAAATCCGGAAAACGAAACAGAAAAGATTTCAAAATATGCCAGTTATATTCAACGCGTTATCTACGACATGAAGTCCTATAATCCTCCACTAAATACCATTCGCAACCAGGCATTTCAAAGCGATATTAATGAAATCATCCGGTTTATTGTTACCAACGTATTCGGACGACCGGAGAGTATCGGCAATTTAGAAATAATCAACTCAGACCTCGATAAAAATCTTCCCATCGTGCACATCAATGAATTCGTCATTTGGGAAATACTTGAACCCCTGATTCATAACAGCATCGATCACAATCCCGATAAAAAAATCACAATTCAAATTCAGACTCAATACGATCCCGATACCAAAACCTCAACAATATCGATCAGTGACAACGGGGTCGGTATTGATCCGACTCTGCTTGAAAAAGATGAACAAGGTATTCAGAAATTATTTTTAGAACATACCACTATTAAAACCCAATCTGAAAATTCCGGATACGGTTGTTATATCGCTTATCAGATATGCAATAAGCGATGTGCCTGGGATTTAAAAGCATACAATACTGAATATGGCGGCGCTCAATTCATCATAACCATATTTCATACCGAAGGAAATACGAATGAATGACGACATGATTAAAATCCTCATCATCGAAGATGAAAAATATGATGTTGATCGTATTCAAAACACACTTCGCCCCTACGAGGCAAAAATAAAAATAGTAGATGTTGTCAAAAATGGTTATGACGCCCTGGAAAGTATAAAATCTGGTAAGAATTTTGATGTAATTATTATGGATTATCAGATATCCGGTGGACTTTATGGGGAAGCATTAATAAAAAAAATAAAATCGCTGGATCCAACTCTCCAGATCCTGGTCATCACGAAAATGACCATTAATCAGACCGATTTGAGTTTTGCCAATAAATTACTCGCGAGTGGTGCTTATTGGTATGGCACAAAATACCCCGGCGATATTGAAGAATTTATTTATCAGCCCACCGATTTCGTGCTGAGTATCATGAATGCTTACGTCTTAAAACAGGCGGAAATGTCACAATATATCATTCGGCGTCGGTTGGATAAAAAAATCAAATCAATCCTGGAGCTGACACCGCTTCTTGGACAATCCCCGGAAATGCATAAACTGAAAGTATTAATCGAAAAATATTCGAAACCGAATGCAAATGTCTTAATTATCGGTGAATCGGGTACCGGTAAGGAACTCATTGCAATGAATATTCATTACCTTAGTGATCGCAAATATGAAGCATTTGTAACGGTCAATTGTGCCGCCATACCCAAGGATTTAATTGAAAGCGAACTGTTTGGATACGAAAAAGGTGCTTTTACCGGCGCCAATAAAGACAAAACGGGTATATTTGAACAGGCCAATGGCGGCATACTGTTTTTGGATGAAATTACCGAGCTCCCCCCCTCCGCACAGGCCAAACTGTTGAGAGTATTGCAGGAAGGTGAAATTGATAAAATCGGCCGGAAAAAGAAATACAATGTTGATGTCAGGGTTTTAGCCGCTACTAATAAAAATGCCGACGATCTTCTGGGAAAAAATATCCTGCGGGAAGATTTGTTTTATCGTCTTAATATTCTTCAAATAAAAGTGCCAGCCTTGTGCGAACGAAATGGTGACATTGCGCTGCTGGCCAATCATTTTATCCACTATTACTGCCAGGAAATGGGATTGACTCCTCTGACGTTTTCGCCGGAAGCCATGAAAATACTGGAAGAATATTCATGGCCGGGAAATGTCCGCCAACTGAAAAATGTTGCCCAGAGAATCGTTATACTGGCCAATGAAACCGAAATATCTGCGGAACTGGTCAAAACCTGCATGGGGGAAATAATCAGTTTACCCCCCGCTTCCAACCAGTTCCCGGAATTTTCTTTCAACCGAATCCTGCCATTAAAAGAAATGGACCGATTGTTTCGACGGAAGTATATCGAATTTATTCTAAGGCAAAGTAAAACCGATACAGAAGCCGCCGAAAAATTGGGAATGGCGCCATCAAATTTTCACCGAAGTTGCAAGGAATTAGGAATAAAATAAAAGCCAATCCAGTTCGTATACGACGTATACGAATTATCACCTATCATCGACAAATGATATTGCTTCTAAGCAGAGGGTTGCAGGTTCGAGTCCTGCTCGGGGTACTTAAATTTTTCTCGACGAGAAATTAAAATAACCACTC
>CAZAKB010000025.1:25609-27656 GCA_964485475.1 uncultured bacterium | reverse complement strand
GCATGTGTTAAGCACGCCGCCAGCGTTCGTCCTGAGCCAGGATCAAACTCTCCGTTGTATTATTTAAATAATTAATTGCTCGAGGTTATTAATAACCTTACATCATCACTGTCTTTTCGCACTTTCTCCATGTCAAATAGCCTTAATCTATGAAGCGGCACCTTTGTCAGGCGCTGCTCATAAAGTCATTTCTCAATTAGCAGAGCGAACTTAAGACAAATTCTTATACTGCGCAAGTATTTTTTGAAAAATAATTTAAAATATTCTAATAAGGCAATGAAAGATGTATCTGCTCCGATAGCGGATAAATTTCCGTTAATCGAACCAGATTCTGCTTCATAATTCGATCCGTGAATCGCTGAACTGCAAAATGGGTCGAGTACATATTTAATCCATAATATATCAACGTCCCGGTAGCAGCATAATAGTAAAACACCGGGTGACTTTTCAAAGTGTACACCGCCACTTTTACCAAGCCATAAAATCCAACCGCTGTCAGCATTCCATCTTTATATTCTTCCATTAAAATGCGACCGGTACCGGGAAGCAGTGCTGAAAGTGTGTACGCCCCATATTTACGCGTCCAGTGCAAATGTGCATTGCTCGCCCGTAAATTTCTATACTCCGCAAGAATTTCGGTCGAATACCCTTCGGTATTAAACGACGCCACCAGAGAATCGGCATCTTCAATCTCTCCCAAACGAATCCAGCAGTAAATCTCAACTAGGCGAAATGGTGACTCCGGTTGCTTCAATGCGTATTCAATTGCCGTACTATAATCCTCTTTTTCATAATATAAAAAGACAAGTCTTAGTCTATTTTCAAGATTATACTTTGTGTGATTGTACTTTACTAGAGCTTCTTTTAAATGCTTCTCGGCTAATTTATAATTACCACTTTCCTGGTAGACCGCTGCTATCTTAATGGCGATTCGCGGAGCCAGACTATCGTCGGGAAATCGATATAAAAATTCATAATACTGAAGGATTGCTTCTTTAAAATTGCCGCTGCGGGCATAGTGATCCGCCACCTGGAGAATATTAGTATTCAGGTCCTTAGCCCCGAAATGCAATTCCTGGGCATAAGCGCCATGGAACAATACACTGATCAATACTAAATATATCCAGCAAGTTTTTTTATGGGCCAAGAAAATCATCACGTATCCAACGCCTGTCAGCGCAGTAAAATCATTTTATGGGACATGGTTTTCGAATCTGTTTCAAGTCGATATATATATATACCTGATGGTAATAGTTTTCCTTCCGCTGTACAGGCTGTCCAGTTAAACGAATATGCCCCGGGTATTAATTCACGATCCAGTATTTTGGCAACCTGTTCACCCCGCAGATTGAATATTTTCAGAGAAACCTTTTCGGCATTTAATAATTCAAAACTCAATGTCGTTGTCGGATTAAAAGGATTTGGATAGTTGCTAAATAATCGAAATGAGGATTTAATTGCAGATTGCTCATTTTCCTTGATTTTACTGAATGTAGTATCAAGTCGCGTCGTATTTTCGTTGAGCCAGGTAAGTGTACTATCCAGAAGAGAATAAAAATCAGCCGTATCCTGCGCTAATTCAATTGGCACAAAAAAACTTGCCGTCCGAAAATACTCACTTTCAAGACACACTGCCATACCGTTTTTTGAGTACTGTCCCTTTAAAATCCCTTTAGCCGTTTTGGACGGTTCAATAAAATCCGACCAGTTTTCAATCAAAGAATCACCGATTTGATACCGGATTGGTCCATAAGCCACCGAATCCGCCGAAAAAACCGACGTGACCGGATTTCCGGCAACACTCAGCATAAGCGTATCAGCATCGCCACCTTCTACCGTATAATCCTCATCGGGATCAGCAATATAATCTTCAATTCCCAGGTAATCATAGGCAAATTCACCCAATTCAAAGCGCCCGCTTCCTAAATATTCCCAACGATACAGGTAATCCATATCCACAAACAGCAAGTTACCACCGCTGTTCAGAAATCCGGTAATCCCATAAATATCCTGTTCATCAACATTGGTAACCGGAAGGATCATCTCT
>CAZAKB010000025.1:0-25509 GCA_964485475.1 uncultured bacterium | reverse complement strand
GGTAATCCCATAAATATCCTGTTCATCAACATTGGTAACCGGAAGGATCATCTCTACCCCATCAAGAACAATCAATGTCAAAAAATCAGGGTAATAAATAATCGTAGTATCAATCCCGTTATGATCGGATATATTCCAGTAAAAATACTCAAAACCCCGGATATTCAATGCCTCAGCGTATCTGCCCCCGGTCTTTAACGTTGAATTGTCAATCAGCAATATATTTGTTTCCTGGGGAGCTACCAAACAAACAAAGGATTTCAGGTTCGAACTCTGAATCATTCCGGTTGAATCCTTTGCCCAGACATAATAGTGTAGCGTATCACCCGGGTTGTAATAGATATTAGCCCAGAAGTAATTGTCACTGTCATAGTCCATTGCCAGGGTGTCCGGTACGCCATTAACACCAATTTTCATCGTTAAAAATACATCAAAGGGATTCCCTTCAAGTTCCACAACTTCTGCCCAGATAGTCCGGCTTTCCGCGAAAGTATCACACAGATCCGGTAAATCCGAAATAATCGGCGGAATAGATTCATAAACAACTTCAACCTGCATCATATGAGCCACCCAGTTGTCGGTTCCCGGCTGAACATTTCGGTACCAATCCCCCACACTTTCGGAATGCAAAGTTGTAAAACTGCGGCTGCTGCCCTCTGCCCAGGAATAGTGATAAGAACCGTCCTGCCAGATCTTTGGATTGCCGGTAGCGTCTAAGCGGTAACCAACCCAAAAATCCAACTGTGCCGCTCCCAGGGCTATTGGTGATGCACCTTCTCTCAATGTCAGATCGTAGGTATTCCAAAGCAAACTGTCCATCGATTGTTGCGACATGTTAAGTTTGGGACAATAATGAGGCTCGGCGGATGGCGGAATCAATTGGGTTAAACCCGGTTCACTGGGAAATAAATAATTGTCGTTTTCCAAAGCGGGTATCCATAATAGCCAATTCGCAGTACCAGCGGAGCTGTTCTGCATCATTAATTTTGTGATTTTTCCCGGTGCCAGAAGGGTAAACCAGTTGATACAGGTATCGGTAGTTCCCTGAAAATTTCCCAAATAATCATCATAAACCGCATTGCTTGAGGGAGATTGAAAATAAAACAATGTATCGACCACAACGGTATCGCTATCGCTCTGTTGAACCGAGAGCCGATGATAGATCGAACCGGTTCTTAACAACGCGGTACTTTTATTAACTGATACTAGTTCAATACATTCTGCAAGTGTAACAACCGACATCAGAATCGGAAGAATAAAAAGGCCCAGTTTTTTAAGCATTTGAAACGAATCCTTTTCCAGATATAAACATTAAGTAATTTTAATTGTATTTTACCAAAAAGCCAAACCGAATTGCCTGTCTCAATTTAATTATCTGCCTTGTGTATACTATCTGAAATGCGAAATTGTTCAAAAAAAACTCCCTCTTCACAAAGTAAAGAGGGAGTTTGGTTATTTTTTACTGATTGTAGCCTATTTCAGAAACATAATTTTGCTGGTTTCGGATTTATTTTCATATTGTACATTAATGAAATAAATACCCGATGTCATTACTAAACCTGCATCAGATTTGCCGTTCCAGGTCAGGTTATAATATCCCGGCACAGAATGTTTTGTGTTTTTCTGAAACACTTCACGTCCCAATACATCGTAGATACGAACAGTGACTTCTCCGGTTTTTGGGATTGAATAGGGGATATTGACTGTTGCATTGAAGGGATTCGGATAGGCAGACAATAACTTAAACTTATCCGGCACAGGTAATACATCATCAACAGCAAGAAAATCCCGGTCCGCAATGATATAAACATCATCCACAATCAGTCCCCAGCGGTTCAGACTACCCGGTTTTTCATCAGTTAAAAACCGGAAACGGATGTAAATCGGGTCGTGCTCGGAGCCACAATAAGGGGTCAGATTGACATCATAGCGTGCCCAACTCTTTGAGCGGGCAGCCATAGTGACCAGTGTTTTCCATTCACCATTGCCTTCTTTGACTTCAAAGAAAGCGCTGTCACTACTGGACTGAAACTTCAGTGTCGCAAAGTACGATAACCAAGCCGCTGATCGGCCTGACAAATCAATCGGATAGTGTAATTCAACACTGGTATTGCGATTTTGTGGATATTCATCACCATTCCCGGTTACAAGACCACCAAGGCCATTATGTACCATTAATGAATCGGTAATTTGGGACCACACATCCTCATCGTTAATCCAGTGGTTGATATCAATTTCAAAATTATCAATCATTGCGCTGTCACCAACAGTGATCGTCAGCTCGCCGGTTTCCGGATAACGACTGGAGTTTTTTGTGGTGGCTAAATCGCTGTAAGTAACATGATAGTCGATAGTCGTGCCTGAAGTAACAGCTGTCGCCAGATCAATATTTCCCTTCCAGATATTTCTGGCAAAATGGTCAATGACTACAGAATCCTGAATACCTATCGATGCACTATAATGGACTTTGACATTATTCGTATCGACATTCACAAAGTCATCCAGGGCAAATGCTACTGTGTACACGCCGGACAAATCGATTGACTGATCCTGGTTATATAGCGCATTGGCGACTGGTGCTTCATTGTCAGCTCCCGAATGAAATTTAATAACTGATTTTGTATTATACAGACCTTCAGAGGTCTTGAAAAATGCAAAATATTCAATGTCGGATTCCCCTGTGACAGTAGGAATAGCGACGGTATAATTTCCGCTACCCTGATCCGTCATAGCCAGGTTTTGCCAGGAACCTTCATTTATCCGATACCACAGTTCAGCAATTCCCAGGGATTTATCAGTTTGTACTTTTGCCATAATGGTAAAAGGGCCGGTGGATTCGGTATTTTTCAATTTTGCCAAACTCACATCAAGTTTGGCAAAATGATTCACAATCTGTTTAGCCATTTCCCGTCGGATATCGTAATCGGTGATCGCTTCCAGTCCACCAAAAGAAAAGAAAATAGTGGAATAGGGATCATCATTACCAACAGCTGCGGAATTGCCATTGCTGTAATTCAGCAATGAATACGCTCCGGTTCGAGGAGCAATTTCATCGGGATACTGATTGTCAGCCGCTCTGTCCATCAGGTAAAATTCAAAACTTGGCAAATCAAAAAAACCGTCAGCAGATGATAATGGTCCAGCACCACCGGCATCAGAGATATAGTCTACATACATATAGTTTTCAAGCCAGGTTTTGGATTCTCCGCCAGTATCATAATATTCATTCGTCTCGCTATTCGGATCAGACATATCCCAGGCCGCGTCCTGACCGGATACAAATAGGTGTCCGCCATTGGTCAGGAAATCGGACAGTGCCAAACGATCTTCGGGAGCCAGCGATGGGAATGCCCATTCGCACGCCCAGAAAACAATCGGGAATTTAGATAAATAATCGGTGCTGATTGTATCGTTATTCAACCAATAACTGTATACAATTCCCAAATCCGTAAACAATTCTTCGTAATAATGCCGAATTTCCTTATCGGTACCGTCACCGCCGCCAATATGATCATCCACAAAGAGCATCAGCGGATGAACGGCAATTTCAAACTTGAACGTATCTGAAACAACCGAATTTTCCACAACAATATACATTGGTATCATGGATGGTGGCAATGCACTGTTCATGGTCACCTGGAATGGTGTTGTCTCGTTGGTATGATCAAAGTTTGCATCCTGAATACCATACAACGTATCGAGAACTATCTGAGCAGTATTGATTGTCAGACGATCTTCACCGTCTTCTGTCAGCAGCTTCACAGTGACCGCATTTGCCGGAGCCCAACGGTTTTTTATATGAAAAACAATATCAACGGTCTCACCGGGATCGGCAATACCATTGTTGTTCCCCGTTGCATCAATAAATTCAACTTTATCCATTGCAAGTTTGGGTGTTGGAACAGCTATCTCAGTAAGAGCCCTGTAGCCATTGATACAACCTCCTAATAACCCTTCATAACCGGGATTCAGATCATCAATATTGTCGGCAGTACCAACAACCTGATAATACGCTTCACTGGCTGTCATATCCGGAAAATGCGAACGAACAAGTCCGAGGACACCGGCAACAACCGGAGAAGCCATCGACGTACCGGACAACCGAACTAAAAATCCGCCCGGCTTCAGACTCATAATGCCTTCCGATAATCCGGACCCACCGGGTGCCGCGATATTCGCATCCAGGCCAAAATTCGAGTAGTCCGTTTTGATATTATTGTTATCAACGGCGGTCACACTAAGTGCCCACGGTACCGTCCCTAAAGCATCGCCAATAATTACATTATCATTACCGGCAGAAGTTGCTATCGCAACATCATGTTCAAATGCATAAAGAGCACCTTCCAGCACCGTCTGACTTGTCCCGTAACTAAGATTCGCGGCCTTTGCACCATTATCACCTGCATAAATAAATGCCTGGGACATCCAGGTGGAATAACCGTAACCATTACCGTCATTGGACAGCCACCCAATTCTCAAAGACATGATACTGCATCCCCAGGACACACCGGCAACACCAACACCATTATCAGTTACGGCTCCAGCAATACCGGCACAATGCGTCCCGTGACCGTTGACATCCATAGGATCGTTATCTTCATCTTCTCCATCTTCTCTTGGCGAAGCATCATCGGGTCCTTCACCACTGACACCGGTGACCCAGTCCCAGCCCCGGAAATCATCAACAAATCCGTTGGCGTCATCATCGACTCCATTGGAGTCAGCAGCAGTTATAACTCCGTCATTATCAATGTCTTCACCCGGGTTTATCCAAATGCGATCCACAAGATCATAATGCAGATAATCAACACCACTGTCAATAATAGCAATCACAACGGTTGAATCGCCTTTATCAACATCCCAGGCTTCCGGCATATGAATCTGCGGCAGGTGTTGTTGAAGATAGTAATATTCATCATCGGGTTCAACGTCATATGGAATCAGGTACACCGGTTCTGCCCATTCAACATTGGGGTCCTGCATTAATTTTGCACATAACTCCTGTATATCACCCAGTTCGGTTACCTGAACAGTAAAAATCCGGTCCAGACCGATTTCACGGGCCTTATCAGGCGATTTAAGTTTTTTCGTCTCTACCAAAGGTTTAATCGCGTTGCCAACACCTTTTGCCAGGCTGATCCTGGGTAAAAGCGCCGAAACTGAATAAACATCAGACACTTGCTCAGCCAGTTTTACAACCACCTGGTCCGGCAGGTATTTATAAACAGGCCCCTGTTGCGGGGCCGCTATTAAAAATTGTGCGATTAATACACATACTAAAATTGCGATCGATTTTTTCATGTTTACCTCTTCTTTTCTTCGAGTAAATATATGGATTAATTTATTTTGATAATATGATTTTGTTCACGTTACTATATTTTGTCCCTGAAAATATAACAAAATTATGGAAGTAAACAAATACCCTTAGAGAACGCAAAGAGAATTTTTAAAACAAAAGGGGCTGACCTAACGGTCAGCCCCTTTTTATAATATCCGGAATTCCGGTATTATTTCAGGAATACCATCTTGGCGGTCTTGGTAAAAGAACCGGCCTGAATCTGGTAGAAGTAAACACCTGATCCGACCATATGTCCGGCATCGTCACGGCCATCCCAAAGGATAGTGTAGAGACCAGCGGAACGTTGATCATTAACAAGTGTTCTTACGCTCTGTCCGAGCATGTTGTAGACAGTCAACCGAACGTTCTGGGCCGTCGGCATCTCGAAATTAATCGACGTAATCGGGTTGAACGGATTCGGGAAATTCTGCTTCAGCGCAAAGGCTTTCGGCAGGGTTTCAACCGGTTCTTCAACTGCATTGACGATTCCAAAAAAATCAATAACATTCTCCAGAAAAATATCCCGGTTGTGGTCATCCAGTGATGCCAGTGAGAATGGCAGTACGATCCGCTTGAATGTTGAATCTTCCATCCAGACCGTATAGCACGCCCAGTCACCATACCAACAACCCCATGCAGGCACCCAGGCGTCCATAATTGGGACCACATTATCAAAATTGATCGGATCAATGATATCGCCAAAATACCCAAACGGCAATTCATTCAGTACTATTTTAGTGTCCATTCCCGATACCAAATCTTCGTTTTCAGATCCCGGATAAACCCTGATCGTATCATAGGCCATATCCGGTGCATACCAGGAAACGCCCAATACATCATAGACAGCCTGTCCAGGATGAGTGCTTACATAACCATCCCAACCCAGGAGCGTTCCCAGCATCTCTTCCGATGAAAACAATAAATTGCCACCGGCTTCGATAAACGGCATGAATGGATTATCTTCAGTCGCATATGGAAATGATTCATCCCAGTCGGCATAGCCATGCCATATCACCGAACTATAGTGATCCAACAATCCAATATGGGATGGCGGCCCGTACTGATCCACATCATAGTAATCATAATGAACATCAATTCTTTTCAGAGATGACACAACGACCGAATCAACCGATGAACGATAGTACCAGTCATAGGGATCATCACCGCAATAAAGCAATTGTCTTGACGGTGTAAAGTCAATTTTAATAATCCTATACGTTTCGGAAAATCCAAACAGTCCGTCATTATCTTCAGCCCGGATGTGATAGTACAGCGTATCACCAATTTCAATATCAGGGATAATCGCATGACAGACACCATTTTCATTGACGACATCTGTATAGGTAAAATTAATTCCATCAAGCGATAGTCCCAATTGCACACCAGCGACGGTCCCATCCCCCTCAACAAAAGAAGCAGTCACATTATATGGACCACTGTTGGCCGCGACAACATAGCGCGGCCCGGATTCAATAGACACCCGCGGCGCCGCTTTTTCATTGAAGAACATCAGTACATTTTTAACAATCTGTTCGAATTTGTTTTGATCTTCTGCGGATTCCAGGTACCAGGGCAAGAAAACCATTTTATAGTCACCATCAACCATTGTTGACGCTGTCACCCAATCACCAGCACTTTCACTGTATACCAGGAATGGAGAATCGGCGCTGGTTGCCGGAACAACTTCATCAGCCCAACTGCTGTAAAAGCGGTTGAATTCATAGTATTTGGTTTTCGGCATCGTCAAAAGTGTATCATCACCCAGAAACCCGGAGATGGCATTGCCTCCAATGCCCTTATACAGAGAGTCAGCGCTGTTGCCGTCAGTATCAGCATTGGCATCACTACAATATTCAGCAACTTTCAGATAATCAAATACAAAGGAATGAGTAGCGGTTTTCCAGGTACCGTCATAATCATTATCATGAGCAGTCCCAATATAATCCGCACTGACTAAAAAAAGATTTCCGCCTGCGTCTAAATATTCGGGCAACACGAAAAGATCTAAACTGTCTGCATTCAGGTAACCGCCCGTTCCCTGACCCTGCAGCCAGAACAGTGATGTGTAGTGTTGAAGTTCACACAGGCCGGGTGAACCATTTTTATCGGTGTCCCAAAAATCATATTTCCAGCCATTGTAATTTAAAACATCCATATATCTGTCAATATCAGCGGACTGCCCGTCTTTAATTATCAAAATAGTAGTCCCGGGCGAGACTTCGGATATTTCAAAATAGACTGGAGAGGTTTTAATGATATATCCCCTGTTTGTACTATCAGTATATTCGGCATACAAATAATACCATATCGTTGTTCCAATTGAATGAGAAGGAATCTCACCGCTGTATATATTCGTATTTTCGTCCGCTCCCGGCTGCTGACTACCGGTAATATCGATCGTATCGGCATCCGCAATATCATCTGTATAATAAATCAGTTTGACTGATGATAATTGTTCAGTTAAATACTCATCATGATATAACCCGGCAGTAATCGTATACGGTCCGGGATTGCAGGAATCATAGATTCTTCTTTTTATCGATTCAACAAAAGTAAATACTGGTCTGGGAGGTACTTTGTACTCCACCTTAACTCTGATACTAAAATTCAATCTTACGACCCAGTTGGGGACACCGGGAGAATACGTACCGCCGTCAGCATACCATTTAAAACTGTGGAAATCTCCCCAGTAATGTAATTCATCGCTGGGTCCATAATAGACATCGGCGCTGTCATCATTCCCGGCAGGGAATTGGAACGCCACAAAGAAATCCCGTGTCCCAACATCAATCGGTCCATCATAATCCGCTAAATCCAGGATATTCCAGTCGGTATCTTCATACCCGTAGGATGTTACTATCATCGGATATTTTCCATAGACTTCTCCCTGCGGACTGGGCAATATTTCTTTATAGTAGATAAAATCGTAAATCCCATTTCCCGGACATGCAGTTTGATATTCATTTGTCGGAATAAGTGTATCCGGTACATCATAGATACAGATTTCCACATCCTGTCCTAAGAGATCGGATTCTTGACAAAACAGTACCTGGACCTCTTTAATTTTGCACGGGTATTTCGGTCGGAACCAGACACCCAGACTGTCATACTCTCTGAATATAAATTGTCCGACAAAATCCCGAAAATAATAGATATAGAAATCATCGTAACCTTTCATCTGATCAGATTTGGCAACCCGTGTTTTACTATTTAGCGGGACTAATTCCCAGTCTCCAGCCCCTTTTAAATTGGTAGAGTAAAACGACTTATTTCGGTCTATGGGTTCTTTTTTTCGCGACAATTCTCTCAACTGCCTGATCTGATCAGCCGTTGGCCCCAGAAATGCCTCGTTTGGTAACAATTTGTCTCTATTTACTATACTCGCATTTTTAGCAGGATAGGATTTCATGTCCTTTGCAACCACTAAAACGGATAGCATAAAGACTGAAGATAATACCAGACAAAACCCTTTCATCTGCTCCTCCTATAATGCTGACACTTTCAGTATACGAAAATATTACCTTCGATGCAACTCTTTATCTTTTGCAGCACCTAATAACAAAAGGGGCTGACCTGACGGTCAGCCCCTTTTTATAATATCCGATAAATCGGGTACTATTTCAAAAATACCATCTTGGCGGTCTTGGTGAAAGAACCGGCCTGAATCTGGTAGAAGTAAACACCTGATCCGACCATGTGTCCGGCATCGTCACGGCCATCCCAAAGGATAGTGTAGAGACCAGCGGAACGTTGATCATTAACAAGTGTTCTTACGCTCTGTCCGAGCATGTTGTAGACAGTCAACCGAACGTTCTGATCCGACGGCATCTCGAAAGCAATCGAGGTGATCGGGTTGAACGGGTTCGGGAAATTCTGCTTCAGCGCAAAAGCCTTCGGCAGAGTTTCGACAGCTTCTTCAACGGCAACGCCAGTACCAAAACCAGCAATAACGTTGGTCAGGAAGGCGTCACGGTTAGCATCATTCATGGCTGCCAGCGGGAAAGGAACAATCACACGCTGTGAACCATTATCTGCATCCTGATTCCACCATGCGGTGTAGCAATCCCAGTCTTCACCATACCAGACTCCCCATCCGGGTACCCAGGCATCAAGAAGTGGTTGGCTAGTCCAATCAACCGGATCAACGAGGTCACCCATATGACCCCAATAACCGATTAAGGTATCAAGTTCAAAACTAGCGTCCATACCGACACCAGCTGCTCCCGGATATATCTGTAACTGGTAATAACCCATATCTGGTGCATACCAGGAAATACCCAGAACATCACGGACTGACTGACCGGGTTCAGTATCAACATAACCATCCCAACCCAGGTGAGTCCCTACCATCTCTCCTGAGGAGAAAAGCAGGTTTCCACCATTTTCGATGAATGGCATGAACGGGTTATCGGCAGTTGCATACGGAAATGACATTTCCCAGTCTGCATAGCCGTGCCAGATAACAGATTCATACTGATCCAGAAAACCGATATATGATGGTGCAATGTAACCATTGGCATCCACATCATAGAAATCATAGCTGGCGCCAATTCGATCCAATGATGCTATCATAATAGAATCCACATCATATGGATATCCATAGTAAACATAATATGCATAATACGGATCATCGCCACAATAGAGCAGATCTGTATTTACCGGTGTGAAGTCAATCATGTTGAACGCCCACGGTCCGGCATAGCCATTCAGGCCGTCATTATCGGTGGCTCTGATCTGGAAAAACAGAGTGTCATCAACGTTCAGTGCTCCGATTGAACCTTCATAGACGCCAGCATTGGCAGTCATAGCCGCGTAGGTATAGAGGAGACCATCAGAAGATGTTCCCAGTTCTACACTGGCAACGGTTCCGTCGCCGTCGGTCGCCGAAGCAACAACGGCATAAGGGCCACTGTTGGCAGCAACACAATAGCGAGGACCGGATTCGATGCCTACCAACGGAGCGGCTTTTTCACCGAAGAAGCCAAGAATATTCTTGACGACGGTATCAAACTGGTCCAGATCGACAGCAGCTTCCAGGTACCAAGGCAGGAAGATCATCTTGAAGTCACCGTCGTACATTGTCGATGCTTCAAACCATTCATTATCTGCCGTATTCCATACATAGAATGGCACAGATGCATCTGCGGCAGGGGCTACTTCATCAGCGTAGTTATATCCGGTTAGGCCGTCTGCAATCATCTTAGTAATTGGTGCGACCATCAGAGTATCATCACCTAAAAAACTGGAAATTACATTGTCATCAAGATCCATATACAACGAATCAGAGCTATCACCATTGTCATCCGCATTGATATCACTGGCATAATCTGTTACTTTCAGATAATTCAGGACAAACGAATGACTCGCTTCAGTCCATTCACCAGTATAATTGCCACCTTCAGCTGCTCCAATATAATCTGAAGATACCAGGAAAAGATTTCCGCCAGCATCCAGATAATCAGGTAACACATAAAGATCCAAACTATCTGCACTCAGATTGCCACCCGTTCCCTGTCCTGACAACCAGAATAGTGATGAGTATTTCTGTAGTGCACAAACAGTGGGTGAACCTAATTCTGCAATATCCCATACATCAAAAATCCAGCCGCCTTCTTCCATTACACTTGCATACATATCGGCATCTTCATTACTACCATCTCGCACAATTAGAACTGTTGCATCAGGATTCGCTTCCAGAACATAAAAGAAAACCGGTGTGGTTTTGCTGACGTGGGTAACGGGATCTTCAACACCAGAATCATCCGCACCATTATCTTCAGCCTGAATATAGTAATAGACTTGCGTTCCTACCGGATGACTGGGAATATCCCCTGAATAGACGTCACCATTTTTACTGGCCGTAATATCGATGGTATCAGCATCGGCTACGGTTTCAGTAAAATAGATCAGTTTGACATTGGTAACTTCGCCAGTAAAAGCATCAGTACCAAGATCGGTAACGGTAGCTTCCACAGTCCAGGGACCCTGATCACAGGAATAATACACCGAATTAAATGACGTCACATCCGCAATTGTGGGAGGCGGATCACCATAATATTCCACATAAGCTCTCATGGAATAATTCAGACGGCTGACCCAGTTGGGTATACCGGGTGAATAGGACCCACCAGTGTGATACCACTTATAACTGTGGTAATCACCAGGAGCATGCAGCTCTTCTGCCGGTCCATAATAGACATCGGCATCGTCGCTGTTGCCGGCTGGAAATTCAAAAGCGACAAAGAAATCCCGCTGGCCAACATCAATAGCACCACCCAGGTCTTCCAGGTTTGCAACAGACCAACCGGTCTCTTCATTGAACCCGGTCTGCGTTACAACCATTTCATATTCGCCTAATAATGCACCAGCCGGACTTGGTATGATTTCTTCATACAGGGAAAAATCATACGCACCGTTACCACCGATTGCTGTCTGAGTAGCATCGGTAATCGTCAGGTCATCAGGAACATCAAATATACGAATATTAAATGTTCCACCCAGGTTCTCATTGGCGCCATCATCGCACCAGAGCACTTCAATTTTCTTGATCCGACAATCGGTAGCCGGGCGGAACCAGACTCCCATACTGTCCAGACCTTCGAAAATGAACTGTCCCGTGATGTCTCGGAAATAGGCGAGATATGAATCAAACGCTTCTGTGTAGTTGAATTCACTCTCATTCCGGACAACAGTTTTTGGCAACGGTACCAATTCCGAATCTGTCGCCACCATCTTGCTGACTCGTTCCGCTTTCTGCGGGACGATGCGATCAGTGGCTAATTTGCCTTGCATCGATTGTTTCCATTTTGCTAACTCGGCATTTGTGGGTCCGAGATAGGTCTCAACTTTTGCAAAGGCGAAACTGGTAGCGAGCGCTACGATCAGCAGCACTGCTACACTACGACTTAACAACCTTACCATTAAGGCCTCCTTTCTTTCCTTTTTTCTCATTCTATAGATATTCCTCAAAAAGTTTAATCAATTCGAGAAATTCTTCAGTTCTCACATAGGTAACTTCATAATTGCGATAGGAATAGGTAATCGAAAATGGATTACCCGGTGTCTGTACATAAGCGGCATCACTGGCCATTCTTACATAGTTCCACTCGAATCCAATTGGGGTCGCCGGAACGCCGGGATGGATTTCATAAACCAGTTCGTCTTCGAGTGTATCCAGATGTAAAGAATGGACCAAAAATACTCCGGCGTACGGTGTTGCCACATACATTCCCGCCGGCCCGTAAACACCGCTTCTGAGGTCTATTGAAAGACAAATATCTGTCCTTTGGGGATAATCATAGTCTTCCGTGGATGGGAACACCATCCGATTGTGGCCTTCCAGGTGATAGTCAAAAATAATAGAGTCTGCTGTCGTTTCATAAGTTGTCCAGGACTCATTGTCACCAAGAACTACAACACTTTTATCTCTGACTTTATTAATTTTAATGGCGCCACCACTCGGTAAAATACCATAGACGTTCCCGTTATCATCGGCCTCAAGATGTACCTCTTCCGTAACGGTATCAAGTGTCACCGAAGATAACACATCTTCTCCAATGACTCCCATCGCTTCGTTAAAGCGATGCATGGAATAATACGAGAAAGCCATCAGTTTCTTTAACGAACTCACATCAAATCCAGGGTCATGTTCAGTGCTGTAATCATTGTTCAATTTAAGGACTGAATCCGCATATTGCAAGCCTGTTATTAATAATTCATCGGCCTGGTCTGCCGTTAGTGCCTCGGTAAAAAGACCATCTACCTGGCGGATATAGTTCAGCAAAAACATACCCGCATAAGCGTCTGCTTTCGTAACATCATCACCCTGCAAGTCGGCAAGACTGACAACAAAACTGAACTGGGATATTGCGCTTGGAAAATCCTTTTCACGCATGTAGGTCCACGCCAGACCGTTATAGGCTTCCGACACTTCAGCATCTCGCTCAGCGACTGTGATAAAGTGGGTTTCGGCCGATGAATAGTCACCATCCATATAGGCTACCCAGCCAGCTGCCAGTTCATCGGTCACGTTTGTAAATGTCGTCGGTATATCCGTACTGGAATCTTCACCACAATAGTAGAAAAGTGAAGCCAGCAGAACTACCGTCAGAATTTTCGAAATAATATGTGTACGCTGTATCATTATTTCACCTCCCTACTATTTAAGGTATATCATTTTTTCGGTTGCCTGAAAATCACTACTGACCATTCGATAGAAATAGACCCCTGACGGTATCAAACGATTGTCGTCAGAAAGACCGTTCCATTCGATTGTATAATAGCCAGCATTCTGCTCCCCCTGATAAAGCGTCTTGATCTGACGCCCCATCAAGTCATATATCAATATCTGAACATCCGCCGTTCGTGGTATCTGATAACGGATACTGGTCGATGAATTAAAGGGATTCGGGAAATTTTGCATCAACCCAAATTTATCAGGAACCAGACTCACGATCTCATCAAGGACCTCTTTTTTAGCCAGGAAAACCTGAAAACTTCCCAGCTCGTCAGTTTCAAAACTGATATGCCCGGATTTGTCTGCATCGGCCCGGGCAATGGCTTTCAGTTCACCATTCTGCGCAAGAAAAACGACCGGCACAGCGTCTTCATAATCCGAAGTATTTTTCAGCTGCATGTTAACAGTCACCGGCTTTTCCAGTTTTACTGATTCGCTGACATACAGGATGTCTGACAACGCATCGCCAAGATCCATTTCAGATTGTACCTGTTTCGCAAGGTTGCCGGCACTTGTAAAAGCAGTAACCGTCTGCGTGCCCCGGAACGAACCGTCTCTGAACAGAACGCCTGCTTTTTCCAGAACCAGGTTTTGCGAATTTGCGCCGTTGATTTTAGCCAATGTACCGGTTGCAGAAGCAACCGATCCAACGCTATTGATATTTTCGGCTTCGAGGTTGATTAAAACATTCGATCCCGATACTGCCATCTCTGAGATATCGATAACCAGAGAATAAACATAATTGCTGTTTCCCGCATCAACATAAAATTGAGAGAGGGCCAACGCGGCCGTGTCGCCATCGACAACTATTGTGCCAACAGGACCCTCGAGGTCAGCACTTCCGTTACCATCGGAATCATAGAGTTTGGCTTTGCCCGCATCATCATACATCTGATTGTCGCTGTAACAGAACAGGTTCAGGTAATCCGGTGCACCGGCATTGTGGTTAAAACCAATAGAAAACTCACCAGCGGCTTCCGTTTTATCAAAAATACAGAATGATGTGCCACCAATATCGGGAGTTTCATGGGTAGCAACAATAAAATACATTTCCTGATATTCTGAACCGTCTGAACCAAACCAACCGGATACATCCAACAATCCAACATTGGTATCATCAAATGTGAGAATTTCCTGCTGGTAATCGGTGTCATTTTGCAGGACGATCTTAAAGTCAAACGACCCTTCGGCCTCACCATTAAACACAACAGTTCTGCTGAAATTCGGACTTTTATCAAATCCGCTTCGCATACCCACAGTCTTAAAAAAGTAGAAACTCCAACTGGTCTGTTTTCGCAGATACGGACCGTCAGAATTTTCAGTGGCACCCCATCCAAGGGGTTCTACCAATGCCGGGATCACATGCAGATTCGGAAACTGGAATTTCGCCGGAATGCCTGCATAACTGAATCCATCATAATATACTGCAGTGACAAAATCACTAAAAACTTCGTTTACTGTCGGCCCATCAATGTTCTCTAATGCCATGCCGATTCCTTCCATTCCGGATTCCTCAAGGTCAACATAGGCCAGTAATTTTGCGGCATCGGTGAGATAATGACAATGCAGATAATCAAAAAACGCAAAACTGTAATCATAGTCCTTGACTTCGGGATTCACATCGCCAACTGTCAGTAGACTGTTATTCCTATCTAATTTGTATTCTATGGAAGTATCTTTTAAGCCGACGATCAGTTCGCCCAGCTCCGCTAATCCACGATAAACCCATTCATCCTCCGGGACGGTTTTGGATTGTAAAATTTCAACAGTCATGGCATTGGCAACTGCCGCCCATGCGTCTGTTGATAGTAAATCCAGCGGATTGGAATCAATGTAGATAATATCCATCTCATTAGACATTGGGTTTTCGCTTTTGGCCAGCTGATCGACAGGATCAAAATACCCATCGATAAACGTCGTGCCGTCTCCGGCATCCAGATAGTAGAAATCGTCCAAATCAACGATTAAACAGTACTGTTTTACATCATTATCCATATCCGGAACTTCGCCAAACCAGGGTTCTAATACTGTCTGAACATTCAGACTGTCAAAGGCCTGTGCAACATAATCGGTCTTTTCCGGGACCACCGCCCGGTGTCCGAGGCCGATATTCAGGTTCGTCCATTCTCCTGTGGTTTCTTTCCGAATCAAGCCACCCATATGGCAACCGACATACATTTTGCCATTAGTATCAAATTCAATCGATCGCACATCGAAGTTGACAGTATCACCCATTGTAGAGCCTTCCATCAATGTTCCGGTCTCCAGGGTCCAATCCGTCAAATCAGTCATTGCTGCACTGAATAAACCAATACTGGTAGCAATAAACATCATATCTGAATGATAAACCATATCATTGATACCTGTGCCGGCGTCATAAACCAACTCAATAGTCTCATCTGTATTCAGTTTATAAATTTCATTCTCCACGACGAAGTAGAGTATTCCGTCATCAGCCAGGTGCATTCTCGATATACTGATATTAGACGGCTGATAGACCGTCGCGGCCGTGATATCGTAGGTTTTATAATCAAGGTCCGCCGGGTCAAATGTTGCGTCATCACTGTAGTAGAGATTTTCATCCTCTAAGGCAATGACCATCTTGCCCCCGCTTTTCATTACTTTACATCTCCAGTACAGAGATTTGGCGGCATCAACGACACTTACATAGGTGTTTTGACTGACTCCCGAAACATAGGCTGTCACTGCCGTATCAGTGGATACGGCCAACTCCCATTTACTGGAATCAATCGTCACATCGGCGCCACCAATCGGCATCCAGGACACCATTTCGTCATCCAAGTTCACGGTTCCGGTATAGAGCCCTAATTCCGTCGCGATATAGGCCAGATCACCGGATTTGACAAGATCAAAAACCGACAGTTGGTTCCAGTCGCTGACCGTCTGGGGTAATCCAACGCCCATATCGATAAATTCTCTACTTTTCCAGTAAAATATTCCACCTTGTGAACAGGCCCAGAAATCCTTATTGGCATCAAAATCCGGCACACCATCATCCCATGTCATACGATAAAATGGCGGAAAAACTGACACCTCATCAACAGGATCAGTATAACTGGGTAATCCTCTTGTTTTAGTAGTCCATGATTTACCATCATCCTTTGTCTGATAGATGCCCTCTTCGTAACCAGCCCACCATTGACCATCCTTCATGAAAAATGCGGCGTCAATTGGTGCACGGTGAACAATATTGATTACTGCTTCATCATAAGCTGCACCATTATTGTCAACACCAAGAGCATCATCACCACTGTTAGTACCGCTGGCAAACTGCCAGGTCACGCCAGCATCATAACTGGCATATACACCAGACGATGTTGCAATCAACAATTGGTCCGGATCGGTTGGTGAAATGCTGATGTCGTTGACGCGCACATCTTCCGTAAACAGATAGTACGAACTTCCTATTTTCTGACAGGTAGCTGAAATGGGGTAATAGCCTTCAAAAAAACTCTGCCCCAGAACATAAAATATCTGGGTTTGACCCTCAGTCGGAGGTACTATTTCCGAATGGAGAGGAATCATTAACCAGATACATACCAGTAAGAGTAGTGTATATTTTTTCATTTGTATCCTCCTCAACCCTTAAAGATTAAACGCTACTGAAATGTTTGTCACAGGATCCAGAAGATCAAACTCCGTCATGGCGACATTCAGGCGTAAACCTTTCCAGTTAACACCAGCCCCAAAGGACAATCTTCGAAGATCCTGTCCCTGGAATGTCGGTTCATAAATCGCCGACCCGTCGTTTTCAAATCCGGTTAATTCATCATACTGTCCAAGTGAATATCCGGCCCTCAGCGCCAGAATATTCATGAACCAGTATTCCGCAGCCACATTAAACCGCTGAATATTATCATTGGGCTGGGTGATAACCGTCGAAATACTGAGTTTGTGCATTTCAGTATCTATTGGATCGAAAGCAATTCCAAACTGGAATGACAGAGGCATATGATAGGCCCGGAAGTCGCGCTGTTCAGGAACTTCTACAATCATATAACTCGTTGGATCATCGGGATCAGGTATCTGAACTTCAGTCAGAATAGTGTCACCTAATTCCCAATCAACATAGCTGCCACTGGGCTGAATTTCAGAACCGAAGTTTTTAATCATGATTCCAAAACGTACGGATTTAATTCCCGTATCGTAATACGTACCCAGATCGATAGCCCATGAACCACCCTGAGCATAATCAGACGGCATACCAGCCAATCCCGAAACCAGGTCTTCAGCAACATACTTTGCATTTACTCCAAAGGAGAATTGGGTCGTCAACCACCGGGCATAACTGAGACCAAAAACGGTTCCCGTCGACGTAAAAGTATTCCCGGTTCCCTGTTGTTCATTGAAGGTTGTTTCTTCAATTTCCCCGGAATTCATATGCGAAAAAAATGCGCCTACAACACCGGCAGTCCCCAGATTCCAGGCAGCTGATGCTGCATTGTATTGGACATCGGCAATCCAACTTACATTCGAGAAAAACACACTTCCACGCTTAATCAAAGAAAGATTGGCGGGATTCCAGAATGAGGCGGATGCATCATCTACCAAAGGAAGAACCGCATCGCCGAGTGCCATTCCGCGGGCGCCGACATCAATTTTTAGAAACTGTGCGCCAACCAAACCTACTTTCGCGGTCTGGCCATAGGTGCCTACTGAAAACAGCAGGCAAGTTATCAATAATAGTGTATAATACCGCTTCATAGAAACGCTCCTAACTTTTATTCACCACGTAAAATGACAAATTTTCCAACTTGCTTCTTCCCCCCGGGTGCTTCGACAATGAAGATATACATTCCCGAGACGACATCCTGTTCATTCCGTGAAAGCTGGTCCCAACTCTCATCGGAAGTACCATCGGTATGATAAATCACATCGATAATATCTCCGTAAAGTGTCAGAATCGTAATTTTACAGGACGGTGGTAAATTTGTAAAAGATATTTTGTCTTCGTACTGAACTTCAAGAGGTGAACCTCCTTTGTAAGGATTTGGGTAAACCTTTACATCCAATTCTCCGGTTACAGCATCTTTTGCATATACCAGTCGCGGCATAACACCCATAGGTGAACCAGATTCCGGATCGACCATAAAGTTCACTCTCGCACATTCAACTGGTGAAAATTCAGGTCTTCCGTGAATTGCCGGATTATCATAAGCTGTTAACACATAATAGTACGGCAGGTTGTTAACCGGTCGTTCCGTTTCAAATAAAGCAACACCTTCAACTGACATAAATGTCGCACCTGTATCCACATAGCTATGAACCAAATCTGGCAGATCAACATAGAACTTGTCGCCATTGGCGTCGGTCAAAGTATCACCGGTTCCAAAATCAATGATGTATGTTGGTCCGGATACATTATCAAAGGCTGCTATCAGTTCCCAATCCGAAGGATTATACGTAGAACGATATACCCTGTAGCCTTCAAAATCAATAACTCCGATTAATGGATCAACTGACAGTTCGGCACTGTTATCCCAGGCCAGTTTTACCCCTTGGTTTACCGGGCTGTATTTTAATACCGGTACAGGCGGAGGCGCCGGCAACAGATAATGCACATCTTCAAAAGGTCCGGTTGGATTGTAAGGATCGCCGGTACTGCCTGCATAGTAGGCTCTTAGGGCATTGTCAGCATTCAACCGAACACCTTCAAGACCTAATCCAAGAACCGCAGCGTAAACAAACCGAAGTGTATCACCAACGGAAAATTCAGGGTAGGGTCCTGTGGTCAGCATAAAACGATAATCAAATGTAGGTGCCCCAATATCGAAGGGATGAGGCATAAACATATTACCCATACTCGAAGAATTTGTCCCCATAGCATAATCGTACTTATCACGATCACTGCCCGGGTCAGATTCCCAGTTCCACCATTGATGGGAATAAACCCGCATCATGGTATCTTCAGGGGTAGCATTGTATGCGCCAAGTTTTTTAAAATAATCAGTATAGATCAGGCGACCGCCAATAAAACCCGGAACACGACCGCGCTCATTGGTATCCTCTTCCGGAGTCGTTGGATCGTCAGCATCATACATATAGGACATGTTACGGGGAATCACCCAGCCGTGCAGTTCTTCTCCACCTACAACGGCAACTGCACCGGCAACGGCACTGATAGTTTCTCCGGCAATAGTTACCATATTCGTCGTCTGCCAGTGAATCGTTGGTCCATTATCATCTAGCCAGACGGTGTAACAATCGAAAAAACCATCGGGAGAAATTGCCGACAGATCATAGTTTGGTTGATCGTATGATGGACTGCCAACTTTCTGCCAACCGTAAGGAATACCCAGATCATCGTACCCAAGTACCTCACCATCGCCGTCCCAGTCAATATTCTGGACGATGTCAATCTGATATTTAATATTGGATGCCGGATTAGTCCCATCCCAGCCGTCAAAGGCAACAAGGTCATCAATGGCCGGGGTAGTTGGATCCGTACCGGTACCAACGTCCGCATCAAAAACCCAGCTGACGACAAAATTACTGACCACATCACCATAGGGATCGCCACCCATTTCCTTGACTACTTCATATTCATACATGACGAAATCATCGTAATCGGACGTACTCCAGGTCAATCCCCGCTGGAATACCTTTACTCCAACCGGATCAGTGTCGTGCAGATCAATTTGAAAATCATCGAAGATCACATAGCTGTCTTGTACAGATTTTCCAGTCCCCAAAAAGAAGGTTGAACCTTCGCTGGGTTTCAGTTCATAATTCCCAAAATCAGCATGACTTATTCGCTTTTCTCCATCCACCAGACCACCAAACCAGAAGCGTCCTTCCCAGTTGTAGTGAGTACCACTACCACCCGGCCATTCAAATGAAGGCAGACCGGCCGGAACATTCGGATCTCCGTAATTTCCAAAATTACTGGTAGCCGTCCAGACTTTGCCGACATTATGGACCTTATACTCTTCCAGCGGTCGCGCCGCCGTTTTCCCCAATCTCATGTCCGAAACATCATTTTTGTTGCGGGCAAAAAGGAATACGGAAGATAAAGCCAGTACCAAACAAACGATTACATACTTACTCAATCGATTAGGCATCTCCAACTCCTTAAAAAATACTTACGTTAAAATCTTAATTTCTGTATATCTTTAAAATTCAATTGATACACCAAGACGAATCGTTCTGCCTTCAGTATAGCAGTATGGGATTCCCAGAGAACCACCGGCCGGGTTCTTCTTGTCCCAGTCGATTTTCCCGTCGCCGTCAGTGTCCATCAAAACCATATACTCGTCCTTAATTGACTCATCTACGAATCCATCACCGTCGTTGTCAATATTATCTTTACCAAAATCTCCCGATTCGGCACCAAAATATCGGGCATCGCCATCATCATATTTTTCCTGAATCTGAGTGTACAAATGATACCATTGCACATCACCAAAAGCGTCCATGTTCACTTTGTTGATGTTTTGATGGTCAAACAGATTATTGATCCAGATGAATGCCGAAGCATAGGTGTGATCATTGATCTTGAACCGTTTATTAATCATCAGATTCGAAGTAAACGTCGCCGGTAATCTTTCGGTATTGATCAGCACTTCCAGCGTTCTGGACGCAGGGGTGTACGGCAAGCCGGACCCATAGGTCAGTGTCCAATCTATATGGGTATCAACGTACGGTACAATGGCTTTTAACGTAGCGTTAACCGTATGACGCTGATCCCAGTCAAGGTAGCTTTCATGGTGCGGAATGATCTGACCAGCCCAGGTTATATCATAGTTCTGCCGGGACGAAGAACTCTTACCTTTAGCAATACTATAGGTATAGTTGACACTACCACCAAAATACTTACCGGTTCGTTTGTAAAAATCCACCTCAAAACCACGAACATTACCGTAGTCAATATTGTAATAATATGAAAAATAGTTCGATGCGGTATAGAATACCTGGCGCATATCTGTCAAACCTTGAATATCTTTCTGGAATCCTTTGAGTTCAATCCGCATATCCATGCCGATCTGATGCCGTAATCCCAATTCAAAAGAAGTTGTGATTTCCGGTTCCAGGTTTGCATTTCCGACCATGGGGAAGGCACCCGAGAAATCCCAGTTAACATTCCGATATAGTTTGAAAAACGACGGAATCTGGAAATAACGCCCGTAGTTGAAATACATGACGTCCTGGTCTGTGATCGGATGAGCAATACCAAGCCGCGGGCTCCAGTAAAATTTTCGATCAGCACTAACCGGGTCATTCACTTCACCGCCAGTAGAGGGATTCTCTACCGGATTTTCCAGATCGCTGGGAATGTTGTCCCAATTCGGATCGAAGAAATCAAACCGTAATCCGAAATTGACGATCATCCCTTGGTATTCCATTTTATCCTCAGCAAACGCGGCAAATATATACGGCCGGATCGCCTCTTGTCCGGGTTGACCACCAAGGTCACTCTTACCGAGGTTCTGGCCATAAACATTACCACCGGATGCTAAATCAACATCATGATCAAATATATTATACCACTCATATTCAAAACCAGCCCGCATTTTATTGTAATTGTCAATCTGGTTTGTATAAGTGGTTTTAAATGTACGGGTTATTTTTTCGTCCTCGTTCCAACGCAGACGCCAGTAGGTAAATCCCTGACCATACAACATGTACTTATCACCATCCTGGGCATTCCCAAAAGGTACATCTAACCATTTCATCCACTCATCAGGGTCGTCACCAATTTCAGAGGCATCAATATAATCATTGTTGTTTTCATCAACAAAAAGATCAGTGCCGTATTTGTCAAGTTTATTATTTCCGTTTAAGTCTTCACCGACATCGAGGACACCATTCATGTTGACATCTTCATTGATTGTCTCATTAATATTATATTTCCAATAAGTCATGAACTGACTGGCCTGAACCTCTAAGTACGATTTCGTATTAATATTATGGGTCCATTTCATTTGAAGCTGATTTCTCTTCTGTTCAAATTCACGAACATGGTCCAGCATATTAAATGCATCGGTGGCATCACCGTCGTAATTCAAGTCTGAAATATCCCATTCCCTATTGGAATTCCTGTCTTCATTCCGGTAATCACGGTCGCCATCAAGGTCAACAAGCATCCAACGCTTTGTTGTGCTATCTCCGCCCATCTGATCCAAAAATTCATTCCAGTCATATCCGTTATCGTTCGCATACTGGTGAACATTACTGCTCAGCAAACTTATATTGCGATCCAGCAAGCCATCATTGTCGGAATCTTCATTTTCATATGTAATCTTTGAATAGTTATGGCGATATTCACCCTGATCAGCCTGGCTGCCCATATAGTTGAAGGTGATTTTATCCTTTTTCGTTGGACGAAAAGACAAACTGGTGCTGATGGAAAACTCATTATTGGTGCCATTTTCAAACCGGCCCATGTCATTAGTATATTCACCGGCAACAAAAAAGCGGGAGCCCCAGAGATTCCCCGGTACGGGGCCACCAAGCGAGAATTCTACATTCTGCAGTTCGTGGTGATCTTGAAAGGGTTCAAAACCCAGGTTACTGGTTCTGTACCGAACCTGGCCTGAATAATTTGAACCGCCCTCTTTGGTAATGACATCAACAACCCCGGACTGAGCGTTTCCGTATTCGGCGCTGAAACCACCGGTCGTCACATTAACCTCGGCAATTGAGAGCTCCGGAATGTTTATTTCAACTTCTGAAGAACCTAAATCGCCCTGCCCCATAGGGTCGGTAACGGGCATACCATTCACCAGGTATTTAACTTCGTCCATACGGCCGCCCCGGGCATGGCCATCGACAAAACCAGCGGTCATTCCGACGATATCTTCAATGTCATCAACCGGAATCGTCTGAATTTCTTCGGCAGTTTTAATATTACGGCTTGAAGTCATATCATTCTGGATTAACGGGCGTGTCGCTTCAACAATAACAGTTTCCCCTTCAATAACTTCAACATCAAGAGGAAAATCGCATCTGGCAGTCAGGTCGGCATTTACGCTCAGATTCTGCTTAATATAAGTCTTATAACCAATCACCTGACACTTTACCGTGTATGTTCCCGGAGGTACATTCAGAATGAAATAATTTCCATCAACATCCGAAGCTGATCCGAAATATGTACCTTCTACAAGCACATTTGCACCCACAATAGGCTCACCGGCACTCTGGTCCTTAACTTTACCGGAGATTTTTCCCGTACTGGCAGCAAATGCAATACTGCTGAGTGCAACCAATGCACATACAACAATTAACAGCACCTTTTTCATTGCTAACTCCTTTATATGTCTCCCATTTCTTTTTAGCATTTCTACTTTTTCAATCCTTCGAAATTTGAAGAAGCAGTCACAAAACATTGGGTTAAAAAGGAACCTGTCTGCCTTCTTATTCCATCTACGAAGTACAAATTAACCTCCGTGATAGCAAGAGAAAAACAGCGCGCTCCAATTAACCGATGTTTCATTGACGATGATTATATCTAAATTCAACTAATTACAAACCCACATTTGAGATTAATGTAAAGAATTTGGTTTTCCTTTGTCAAGCTTTTTTTACGACGAAGCACTTTATTTTTTTAAGTGTTTTAAAAGCACTTCATCCACAATCCCGTAAGAAACCGCTTCATCGGAGGACATGAAATAATTCCGATCCGTATCATTTTCGATTTTTATCAACGCTTGTTTTGTCAATTCCGACAGAATTGAATTCAATTTCTGCTTAATTTTAATGATTTCATTTGCATGAATCTGGATATCGCTGGCCTGACCCTCAACTCCCCCTAATGGTTGGTGAATCATTACCCGGGAATTCGGAAGCGCGTACCGCTTTCCCTTCGCTCCGGCGGCCAATAAAATTGCCGCCATGCTCGATGCCTGCCCGATACAAATCGTTGATACGTCGGGACTGACAAATTTAATCGTATCATAAATCGCCAGTCCGGCGGTAACCGTGCCACCGGGACTGTTAATATATATTGAAATGTCCTTTTCGGAATCCTCCGCCTGCAAAAACAAGAGTTGGGCGATCACCAAACTGGCAACATAGTCGTCAATCGGCGAACCCAGAAAAATGATTCGCTCTTTCAGTAATCGTGAATAAATATCGTACGCTCGTTCTCCGCGGCCGGTCTGCTCAACAACCATAGGAATGTACATCTGATTGACCACAGGTTTTTCAACCATTACATATTCCTTTTTCTAAAATCTTTTGTGTTTATTGTCTCTTTTTTAATTTTAACTAATTCTTTCAGATGATCGAATATTTTTTGTTCATAAAGGTCGTTTTCCAGATGGGACCGATTTTCAGCTTTGCGATAATACTTGAGGATAGCATCCCGGTTTTCTTCGGGGTACTGATCCGTCATTTCCTGAATTTTCCGATCCATTTCCTCTTTCGTGACTTCAATCTTCTCAGCCTTACTGATGGCTTCCTGTATCAGGTACCAGCGAATTTCCCGCTCAGCGACCGGACGATATTGTTCCCGTAGCTTCTGATCATCGATTTCCTTACCGCCATTCTTCGCCAGCATATCCTCGATCACATTGTCTAAAAAACGGTTAACCCGGGATTTCGGAACATCAATTGTCACCTTATCCACAAAATAATCGGTAATGCCTCGCAGGTACTCTTTTTCAGTCCGGCTGTCCCATTCGCCCTGCAGTGATTTTTCGACCTCTTCCCGGAGTGTCTTATAATTTTCAATGGTTTTAAAATTATTTTTGATAAAGTCATCCGTCAATTCCGGCAATTCATGAGATTCGACCCGTTTAACCGATACTGCGTAATTAATTTTATCACCTTTTTTCGGTTTCAACTGAATATGGACCTCATCACCGGCCTTGGCCCCGATTAATGCTTCACTGCCGGGTTCGCCAAAAATACCTTCACCGGCTTTCATCATACGGTCAGCGATTTTTCTTCCAACCAATGGAACTCCGTCAGCATC
>CAZAKB010000024.1:27364-28971 GCA_964485475.1 uncultured bacterium | reverse complement strand
ACATCAAAAAAACTGGATGATTTTTTTAAGATTGTATTATTCATGATAACCTCATCAGTTTCATTACTTCATCATGAATTTCCTTCGTGGATGGCACATTGCCACCCATACGGGTATACAGATGAACCGGTTTGCGCCCTTCCACCAGCAGGCGAACATCATCAACCAATTGCCCGTTGCTCATTTCCACCGTCAGAAAAAATTGGGTGCTCTTGGTCAGTTTTTCAAGGGCTTTCTTTGGAAATGGGAAGAGGGTTATCGGCCGCAACATACCGGCTTTGACGCCCTTATCCCGCAATTCATCGACAACCGTCTGAATAATCCGGGAAATAATGCCATACCCAATCAGAACAATATCCGCGTCGTCGGTGCGATATTCCTCTGCGCGTTGCTCCTGTTCTTCGATAATAGCATATTTTTGCTGAAGTTTCTGGTTGTGACGTTCCAGATCGTCGGGATCAAGATCAATGGATGTAATGAAATTATTGGTCGTTTCATCGTTGCCTTTGATTGCCCAAGTCTTTTCCGGAATCGATGTAACCGGCTCGGGAAATTCAACCGGCTCCATCATCTGCCCGATAAATCCATCAGATAAAATATAAACCGGGTTACGGTATTTATCTGCAAGATCAAATCCCAGCATCCCTAAATCACACATTTCCTGAACAGAATTCGGTGCCAAAACGATTACTTTATAATTTCCATGACCGCCACCTTTAACCACCTGATTGTAATCACTCTGCTCGGGAGCGATATTTCCCAACCCGGGGCCACCCCGAACCACATCTACAATCACACAAGGCAGTTCCGCGCCGGCACAGTAAGAGACACCTTCCTGTTTCAAACTGATGCCCGGACTTGACGACGCCGTCATCACCCGTTCACCAGCGGAAGACGCACCATAGACCATATTGATCGCAGCCACTTCGCTTTCGGCCTGAACAAATGTTCCGCCCGCCAGCGGCATGTACATCGCGGCCGCATGCGCGATTTCACTCGCCGGTGTAATCGGGTACCCGTAATAGGCCTGGCAACCCGCCAGGATGGCACCCTTAACAACCGCTTCATTCCCTTTTAAAAATTGTTTCGCCATATCAAACCTCACTCTCTCTATTGGGAATCTTTTATTGGTTTCAGACAATTTGTACAGATCAGCACATCCGGTTTTTCATCCGTGTGGAATACTTTATAGTCACCACCACAATGCGAACAGGCAGCGGTTTCCGTCATTAAATCCCAGCGTTTGAACACCGTAATGGCACCCGGTTCCGGGCAGGTATAGAAACAGATACCGCAACCGGTACAGGCATCGCCTTTATAAGCAGAAGGATGATACCCATGGGTGTTAAACTTATCGGACAAAAACAATACGTCGGACGGACAGGCTTCAATACAGAGTTCACACCCTTTGCACTCCTCGGTATTGATCACCACATGTCCTCTGCTTTTTGATATTGTCATAATTCACTCCATTTATAAATGATTGTACATCAATTTTTAAACTGCCTGTACGTTTGCCGGAATCCATCAAGTGATTTTACAATGGTTTCTTCGGAAACGCACAGGGCTATCCGGAAATGTCCGGGCCGCTCAAAACCACTTCCCGG
>CAZAKB010000024.1:19299-27264 GCA_964485475.1 uncultured bacterium | reverse complement strand
TCAATCAGTGGGCTGACGGCAAGATATCCGATTCGCTCGCCGGCTATCGAAAGATCTTTTGAAAAAGATGTGGCCAGAATTGTATTACGATAATAGCGCAATGGCGAATGATAGGTCGACCCTTTAAAAATGATTTTCTTATAGGGTTCATCGGCTAACAAATAGATTGGATGGCCCAGTTCACGGCCTTTTCGCTGCAGCAGGTCACCCAGGTTTTTCAGCAATTTTTCCGAGTACACACGCCCACTTGGATTATTGGGTGTATTGATAATAACAACTTTGGTACGTGGACCGATTTTTTGCTCCAGATCACCCGGATCCGGCAGTAATTCCGGGGTGGATTCCGAAATAATCCGAACGCCCTGATGATTGTCGATATAGAAATTATACTCGGCAAAAAACGGCGCAATCACGATTACTTCATCACCGAGATCGAGAATCGATTTTAGAAACACATTGATCGCACCGGCAGCGCCACAGGTCATGATGACATGATTCTCAGTAAAGGGTAGGCCGCTCTCCTGACTGAGCAAGTCGGCAATGGAACGGCGGGTGTCCGGATAGCCGGCATTGGGCATATATCCATGAACAAAATCACCCCTCTTTTGTGATTCATCAGCCAGTACCCGATCAAATTCCGGAGGTGAAGGGACATCTGGATTACCCAGGGAAAAATCATAGACCTTTGCGCTGCCATGTTCCTTTTTCAGGACAATCCCCGTTTCGAACATCTTTCGTATCCAGGACGATCGGGTTATACTTTCAGCGATCTTTTTTGAGATGGGCATGGTGTTCCCTGCTTTTCAATTAATGCATTCTCACAACTGAGAATCAGCGGACCTCGCCGTAGGCTGTTTCAAAAGACTCCAACTCTTTTAATACAAAGGGCAACATTTTCATTACAGTTGACAATCCAACTACCGGCGTTGTCAAAATTAACGTGTCGATGATTTCGTCCCGGGTGGCGCCGGCCCGTATGGCCTTGGGAATGATAATTTTTATCGCATCCGGCGATGGACTGTTGACCTGGATTGCCAGCATCACCAACTGCCGGGTTTTTTCATCCAGGTGGGTGCCCAGATTACCAACCATTTTCTGATAACTTCTAAAAACCTCTTTCCGGTTTTCCATCAGATAGGTCATGCCGTCTTTATCCAGATCGTCCCACTTAAATTTGTCCGTTACCATGATGATATTCCTTTATAGATCTTTCCAGTATTTTTTCAACGAACTTCTTCCAGCCAGCCGCGGGTATCTTCAATATCGCCCACCTGCAACGCTGTTAAATAGTTATACAGCTGCGTTGTGATTGGGCCCGGTTCTTTGCCGTCGGCATAAAACTGGTAGCGTTTTCCTTCGAAACCGAGGCACCCGATCGGCGTAATCACCGCCGCTGTTCCACAGGCACCAGCTTCCAGAAATGTTTCAATTTCGTCAACACCCACCGGTCGTTCTTCGACGTTGTATCCGAATTCCTCCCTGGCCACTTCCATTACTGAACGTCGTACAATACTGTTTAGAATGGATTCCGATTTCGGTGTAATAATGACATTGTCTTTCAATACAAAAAATACATTGGACGCACCGGTTTCCTCAAAATATTTATGGTGAATGGAATCGAGATAGACCACTTCATTAAAACCTTCGTCCCGGGCATTTTTCAGGGGTAAAAGTGATGCGGAATAATTGCCGCCCGCTTTTGCCTGACCGATGCCATGGGCGGCCGCACGATCATAATAGGTTTCGACTTTCAGACTGATCGGCTTAAAACCTTCCTTAAAATAGGGGCCGACAGGTGTCACAAAAACGATAAACTGGTATTCCGTAGCCGGCCTTACACCCAGGTTTTCTCCCACACCCAGCATAAACGGGCGAATGTACATCGACGCACCGGTTCCATAAGGCGGTATGTATTCTTCATTGGCCAGGAGTGTTTGCTTTATTGCATCAATAAATTTCTTTTCCGGAATTTCTGGCATTAATATTCGCCGGGCCGATTCGTTAAACCGACTGGCATTTTCATAAGGCCGAAAAAGCAGGATGCGACCGTCTTTGGAACGCTGGGCTTTCATACCTTCAAATATTTCCTGGCCATAATGCAGACAGACAGCCCCTTCATCAATCAGCAGTTTGTTTTCGGTCGTCAGTTTTCCGGTATCCCAGGCTCCATTTTTCCAATAGCTATGAAACCGGTAAGGAACGTATTTGTAACTGAAATCCAGTTTGCTCCACTCAGTTGTCTTCGGATTCATGATATTCCTTCTCGTTTTGATTGTGAGTTTGAATAAATCACCAGCAGTTTTCTCTTACACAGAAGTGATCACTCCGGTTTTGGAATGTCAAAACTCATGCCACCCGGTGCACCGATGTTGCCCAACCGACGAGGAACACGGCATTTTAATTTTTATAGAACCAAAACCAACGCAAAATATTTTTTACTTTTGAGAAATATCCTTCGCTGCCAATAATTCTGTTCAGTTAAATCTCTTTCCTAATTCTGGAAATCCGGTTTAATATATTTTCTGGAAATAAGAACCTGAAGCTAATTGAATTCCTTCCACTAATAAAGGCTAAACTCGACGGAAATCCGCATTTCCCCGGAATCACATAAACTATTTTTCTTCTCCTTCAGAATTATTTAAATTCTTTAAGTATTGTACAAAAATTATGATGGTATCCTTAAAAATATTAAGAAATTGAAAAATTGGTAGAGAAATTGCAGACAAATAAAACTGATAGTATAAATCAAACAAAAACCCAAAGGAGGAGTTATGCATAAAAGATTATTTATCCCTGGTCCGGTAGATGTACGACCTGAAATTCTGGAAGCCATGGGCACGCCCATGATCGGGCATCGCACCAAAGATGCCTCTGCCCTTGGAGAAAGTATCTGTAAAAAACTGCAAAAAGTATTTTTCACAGAAAATCCTATTCTGCTGTCAACCAGCTCCGGCTCCGGACTAATGGAAGGTTCAGTCCGTTCACTAACAGCCAAGCGAGCCGTTGTATTTTCCGTTGGCGCTTTTGGAAACCGCTGGGCCAAAATGGCCAAAGCCAACAACATCCCTGTCGATAAAGTCGAAGCCGAATGGGGTCAGCCGACCCTGCCAGAGACCGTTGATGAATATCTAGCTACGGGTAAATACGATGTATTTACAATAACGCATAATGAAACCTCAACCGGTGTCATGAATCCTGTTGAAGAGATCGCCGAAATCAAGAAAAAGTATCCCGATGTACTGTGGCTGGTAGATGCGGTTTCATCGGCTGCCGGTGTAAAAATTGATGTAGACAAACTTGGAATCGACGTTTGTATTACCAGCACTCAGAAAGCGTTGGGCCTTCCACCGGGATTGTCAGTATGCACAATCAGCCCAAAGGCCATTGAACAGGGCCGCAAAGTGGAATTCCGTGGATTGTATCTTGACCTCATCGAGATATATGACTACATGCAGAAAAAGCCCTATCAATATCCGTCAACACCATCACTATCCCATTACTACGCTCTTGACAAACAACTGGACTATATATTGAATGTCGAAGGTCTGGAAAACCGTTTTACCCGTCACCTGGAAATGGCAAAAATAACCCGCGCCTGGGCCAACCAGCACTTCGAACAATTTGCCACCAAAGGGTATGAATCCAACACCCTGACCACCATTAAAAATACTAAAGGTATCTCGATTGCTGATCTGAATAAACGTATCGGCGAAAAAGGCTATATGATTTCCAATGGCTATGGTGACCTGAAGGAAAAAACGTTCCGGATTGCCCATATGGCCGATCGCACACCAGCTGAATTAAAAGAGCTGCTGGTTTTGCTTGAATCGGAAATTTAAATATTACGAAGCATTTAGACATTAATGATAAGAAGTAAAAACTTCGTGTCATTGTGGTTTAAAATGAGGAGAGGAAAATGAAGATATTAATTACTGATGGAATCAGTCCATTTGGAAAAGCAATTTTTAAAGACAACCAGATCGATTTTGACGTTCAGTTTTACGAACATGATGACCTGCTGAAAGTCATTCCGGAATATGATGGAATTTTAGTCCGTTCCGCGACCAAAGTCCCCTGTGACATCATTGACGCCGGGAAAAATCTAAAACTTATTGCCCGAGGCGGCACCGGTATTGATAATATCGATCATGCGTATGCCAAATCGAAAGGCATCCCGGTTCTGAATACTCCGGGCGCCAATTCGGCCTCCGTATCGGAATTGGTCTTCGCCCATATGTTTGCCCTGGCCCGTTTTATTCCCCAGGCTAATATCACCATGCGTAATGGCGAATGGAACAAGAAAGCCTACAAAGGCTTCGAGTTGTCTGGCAAAACCCTTGGAATCATCGGATTTGGGAAAATTGGACAGATTACCGCAAAAATGGCGCTGGGCCTTGGTATGAAACTGCTGGTATATGATCTGGCGGAAATCAAGACCGATCTGAATGTGAAGATCGTCAGCAAAGAAGAATTACTCAAGGAATCAGACTTCATCACACTGCATGTTCCAAAACAGGCCCAGAATTTCATCGCCAAAGCCGAATTCGAACTATTGAAATCAACAGTTTTTCTGATCAATACATCCCGTGGCGGCGTTGTTAACGAAGATGATCTCCTGGAAGCGTTGAATACCGGGAAAATCGCCGGCGCCGGGATTGATGCGTTTCTGAATGAACCAACACCCAATCCGGATCTCGTCAATCATTCGAAGGTATCCGTTACCCCGCATATCGGCGCCAGCACCAAAGAAGCCCAGGATCGGGTCGGTATTGAAATCGCAGAAAAAATCGTCGCTGTTTTAAAACAATAAGCATCCGGAGAATTTGAATGGTTAAAATCAAAGGACTCAAAGGAATCCGTCCTAAACCGGATTTGGCCGATAAAATCGCCTCCCGCCCCTATGATGTCTTGAATTCCGAGGAAGCCCGCATCGAAGTAAAGGGTAATCCCTATTCCTTCCTGCATGTGGTCAAATCGGAAATCGATCTGCCCGAAGATATCAATCATTATGATGAAAAAGTGTATCTGAAAGCCGCCGAAAACCTGCAAACCATGGTACAAAAAGGTTGGTTGATTCAGGATGAGAACGACTGTATCTATATCTACCGCCAGATCATGGACGACCACGAACAGTACGGACTGGTTGTGGATGCATCGGTGGACGATTATTTAAGTGATAAAATCAAAATCCACGAACTGACCCGGGAGGTTAAGGAAAAGGACCGCATCAACCACGTCAAATACACCAATGCCAATACCGGGCCGGTATTCCTGACCTATAATGCCAATGAAACAATTGATCGCCTGGTCGCCGATTTTATTAAGAATAAACCAACCTATGATTTCACTGCTGATGATGGCATTCAGCACACAGTCTGGGTCATTCGTGATACTGATATTATTCAATCCATTATCAAACGATTCAATCAGATTACTTATACATACGTCGCCGATGGTCATCACCGCTCCAAATCCGCGGCTATGGTTGGTGAAATACGCCGCAAAGCCAATCCAAATCATAGCGGCAACGAAGAATACAATTGGTTTCTGGCGGTACTTTTCCCTCATAATCAACTGAATATCATCGATTATAATCGGGTTGTTAAGAATCTGAACGGTTTCAGCGAACAGGATTTTCTGGAAAAGATACTCGAAACATTCAGTGTCAACCCGGTCTGCTGCAGTGGTTCTGCCAAACCGCAAAACGCCAATACTTTTGGGATGTATCTCAATCACCAGTGGTACAATCTGGATGCCCGACCGGGGAGCTTCAATCCTGAGGATCCGGTAGAAAGTCTTGATGTATCAATCCTGACGAAAAATATTTTGCAGCCGATTCTCGGTATCGGAGACCTTCGTAAAGACGAACGCATTGACTTTGTCGGCGGTATTCGAGGACTCGGTGAACTGGAAAAACGGGTCGATTCCGGCGAGATGGCTGTGGCCTTCGCTCTGTTCCCGGTTTCTATACGGCAATTGATGGCCATCGCTGACGCCGGCCGAATCATGCCGCCGAAAACCACCTGGTTCGAACCCAAACTTCGGAGTGGATTGGTTGTACATTCTCTAGATTAATGCTTTCTTTGTGTGGGTAGTGATAAAAAAGGGCGCACTACAGTGTGCCCTTTTTTATCACTACATTCTTTTTTCAGGATAATTGTAACACCATTTCAATCAAATAATGACAATGCAAATTAATTATCCTCAAAACTGAATATTTTAACCAATTTAGTTGTCTAAGTTTTAACAATGAGAAAAAGTTCAATGGAAATCAAGCCAATTACTTATATTTTAAACAGATTTTTGTAATTTATACCACAAGTCTTTACTGTTATCACAAAAATAAACAAAGGAGTCTAACATGAAAAAATTAATAACACTGTTATCAATCACAGCTTGCCTGTTTCTGATCATGTCTTGTGATTCAGAGAATAGCACCGGTCCCGAGTACGTTAATGTTGCAGATGTACTGTTTATCAATGAATTTATGGCTGATAACGATAATATATTGGCGGATAATGCCGGTGACTATGATGATTGGATTGAAATTTATAATTCCAGTAATCAGGCCATTGATATCGGCGGCATGTTTATCAGCGATAATTCTGACGACCTGGGTACGTGGCAAATTCCCACTACCTGTCCTGACAGTACAACTATTGTTGGCGGTGGTTTTCTTATTCTTTTTGCCGACAAAGAAACCGAACAAGGGATTTTACACGTAGATATTAAACTGTCGGCAGACGGTGAATCGATCATACTCACCGATTCAGATACAACTACGGTCATTGATTCTTTGTCGTTTGGCGTTCAGACAACTGACGTCTCGGTTGGACGCAGCCCTGATGGTGGTAACAGTTGGATAACTTTTACAAATTCCACCCCGGGAGCCAGCAACACTGAATAAAACCACTTAATATTCGAATCGAATCTACAATCCGAATATACATAACTTTCTAAAAGAAATTGCGAAAAAAAACTTCGCAGTTTCTTTTTAGATCGTCTTTTCATTCCCATGTGCTTTTCCTAAATTCCGGTTAACTATTAAAGGATTTGAATGGCAAATACAATCGACCGCAGAGAATTCATTAAAACAAGCACAATGATTGGAATAGGAGTTATGGCCGGGTGCTCGATAAAAAACCGATTCGACCTGATTATCAAAAACGGCCGGGTAATCGACGGTACGACAGCTGCCGTAAAAGCAGTTGATCTCGGTATCCGGAAAGATAAAATTGTCGCGCTAACCAATCTTTCCGATGCCGGCGCCGACAAAATCATTGACGCAAATGGCCACATTGTCTGTCCCGGCTTTATCGACATTCATACTCATACTGACACCGAACTTTTAGCCAATCCACGGGGCGAAAGCAAAATTCGCCAAGGAATCACCACCGAAGTGTCAGGTAATTGCGGTTCCTCACCCTTTCCACTGAATGAAAACGACAGCCACGAGCTCTACGGCAGCCTGAAGGAGCGCTATGGGATTTCAAAACGATGGCAAACCGCTGATGAATTTTTATCAACCATCGAGAAGGCCGGCCCCTCTTTCAATTATGCCACGTTTACCGGGCACGGCGATTTGCGGGCCTTTGTGATTGGGAAGAATGATGTGCAACCAACGCCGGCAGAACTGGAAAAAATGAAACAGGTGCTAGATAAAACCATGGAGGCCGGCAGTTTGGGACTGTCCACCGGCTTGGAATACGCTCCCGGCAGTTACGCCAAAACCCCGGAATTAATTGAACTGTGCAAAGTCGTCAAAGAACACAACGGCATCTACGCCACTCACATGCGCAATGAAGACGATACGGTGGAAGAGGCCATCGAGGAGGCCCTGGAAATCTGCCGGAAATCCGGCGTTTCCCTGGAAATATCCCACTTCAAAGCCTGTAATCAATCCAATTGGTATAAAGTTGATCACATGCTGGAAATGATCCATACGGCCCATGAAAAGGGACTTCC
>CAZAKB010000024.1:0-19199 GCA_964485475.1 uncultured bacterium | reverse complement strand
ATAAAGTTGATCACATGCTGGAAATGATCCATACGGCCCATGAAAAGGGACTTCCTGTCCATGCCGACCGCTATCCTTACAACGCCTGGAGCACCGGGTTGTCATCCTTTCTGCCGCTCTGGTCACGGCAGGGCGATAACGCGGACATTCTTAATCGACTCCAAGACGAAGCAGATCTGATTAAGATCAAACCCTATACAGAGAGCCGGGGCAAACGGATCGGCGGCTGGAACCGGGTGATTATCAGTAGTTGTCACAAACCGAAAAACAAAATATATGAAGGTAAATCCATCCTGGACTGCGCGGAAATCACCGGCAAAGAACCCTTTGAATTCATTCGGGATCTGTTGATCGCAGAAAGAATCCGGGTCAGTGTTATCGGTTTCGCCATGGATGAAAACAACCTGAAAAAGGTACTCGCGTCGCCGCTGGTCATGATCGGATCCGACGGAACGGCAGTAGCGCCCTACGGAAAGTTGAGCAAAGGAAAACCCCATCCCCGGCATTACGGAACCTTCCCCCGCGTATTGGGAAAATATGTTCGAGATGAAAAAGTTCTCGACATGGCCACGGCAGTACGTAAAATGACGTCCATGGCCGCTGAAAAATTAGGATTGGACCAACGCGGATATTTGAAAGAGAATTACTTCGCCGACATTGTGGTATTCAACCCGGAAACCGTGATTGACAATGCCACATTTACTGATCCCCATCAATATCCGACAGGCATTGAGCATGTCATAGTAAATGGAAAACTGACCATAGAAAATGGTGAGCATACAGACACTTTTGCCGGAAAAGTACTCCGGCATTCTGGTTAGTCCAAACTTCGGATCGTCATGGTGAATGATCTTTTATTAATTGTGACCATTATCGCTGGTCTGATGGTTTTTTGTGGTTGGGTACTGGTCGCTGTGATTTCATTTCGGGAAAAAGAAACCCGTGCATTCTGGTTTTCACTGCTTCTTTCTGTCATCCTTACACTGCCTTTTTTAGTTATCTCAGTTTTGCCCGAACACATCCAGCCGATCTGGGGAATATGCCTCCTAACCGTTATCCTGGTCGGCGGAACAGCCTTGGTAATCCCAACATCTGTAAAATCCAATGGAAACCCTAAAATCCCAAACGATTACCGCATTGATGAGCGGGAAACCATGTTTTCCCGGGCAGAGTTGGAACCTGGATCAAAGCTTTATCACGGTTACTACGCCACTCATCGGGAGCATAAAGACATCGATGACAGGTTCCGTGAAAAATCGGGACTACTTTCCCAGGTAACTACTTATTATCATCCAAAATATTTTAATGAAGCAACTATATATTTCGATAAAATTGCCCGTAAACGAGATGAGGTCGACGGACCGGTCAATCCGGTAACAAACGATATCCAACCGGCAGAAATCTGTCAGTTATTAAAGGAACGATCTATACAATCCGGCGCACACTCGGTGGGAATAACCCGGTTGAAACCTTATCATTTTTACACTTTTTCCGGACGTGGCAAACGATATGGAAAGCCTGTTGAAATATCGCACCAGTTCGCTATTGCACTGACCGTTGAGATGGACTTCGACGCGGTCGCTTCGGCCCCCCTGGCGCCGACAGTCGCCGAATCCGCCCGACAATACCTGAACTCCGGACTGATTGCCCTGAATATTGCAGATTACATTCGTTCGCTCGGATATTCCGCCCGGGCCCATATCGATGGGAATTATTTGCTTATCTGTCCCTTAGTAGCCAGGGATGCCGGGCTCGGTGAAATTGGCCGGATGGGATTGCTCATGACCCCAAAACTGGGCCCCCGTGTCCGCATTGCAGTCGTTACAACTGAATTGCCATTGGTGCCGGATACACCAAAATTCGATCCTTCCATTGAGGAATTTTGTCGTCACTGTAAAAAATGCGCTGTCAATTGTCCGGCCGGAGCGATTCCCATGGGAGAGCCAAAAGATTACAATGGCATAAAACGCTGGAAAATAAACGATGCGAACTGCTACTCCTATTGGTGCACCGTGGGCACCGATTGTGCGCAGTGCATGCGCGTCTGTCCTTTTTCTCATCCAAACACAGCATTTCACAACCTGATCCGAATGGGTATCCGAAATTCATCAATATTTCGGAGGGTTGCACTGTTTATGGATGATTTAATATATGGGAAAGAGCCGCCACCAAAAGCAATCAAGTCATGATGGGAATTTGTGATTTTGATATCTTTTTACTTTCTGCTAAATTAATTTGAACAATAGAGTCTAAACATGCGCAAATTCTGGATAAACACTTTTCAAACAATCACTATACTGCTGTTACTATTTCTTATAGTCAGCACCTTTATTCCCCAGACTGGTGAGTTTCCGCCTGGTGAATATCCGGGTTCTGATAATGGGCTAATCCGGTTTTTTCACCTGGACCAATTTTATGACTCTCCGATCAATATCGCCCTCTGGGGATTACTTTCTGTAATTACGATTACCAGTGTGTTTCTTAAAGGAATTCGCAGTCCGATTCAAAAAATTATTCATATCCTGTTAGCGCTCTGTTTCATTGTAATCGCCATTGAGAAAAGCAGTAACCAGCGCTTCAATATCAATATTTCAGAAGGTGAGACTGTTCTTTTTACCGATTATTCGGACACGAAATCTGACAAGTATAACGTTTCTATCAAATTACTAAAATTCGAGATCCTAATGCACCCTGGCCAACGCATGCCGAAAGCGTTTACCAGTTACCTGCTTATTAATGATCAGGATACTGTCCGACTGTCAGTAAACAGGCCTTATGCCGTTGGTCATTATCGCCTCTATCAAAGCGCTTACGACCAGGAAGTCTGTTTTCAATTGGCAATTAACGAACAGAACCATTCGGTCACCTTTGGCGATACAGTTTTTATAGACACCAGCGAAGTCATTCTGGAAGGATTCAATCATCAGCGACGAGTATTTGATCTGAAAATCAATGGCAAATACTACCACACCGGCATGCAGCAGCCTCGCAGGATTGATGGATACAGTGTAATGCTCTCCCCCGGTGAGACACGCTACACCAGCACTATCGAAGTCGCAGAAGTTCGCTGGACTAAATTGCTATTGGTTTTATCAATTTTATATGTTTTTGGATTATTTGTTGCATTTTGGCGACGTAAACCCGCCAAATAATCTATAAAAATCAGTCAGCAACAAAAGTTCCAGATCATTCTCTCGGGCCCTTTGGATCTGTCTGGTGTTATTATAGCCCCATCCCGCCAGATACAGATTGACTCCTATTCTCTGTGCTTTGATCAGCATATCCACTTGGTCGTCGATAAAATGGAGCCGCTCCGGACTTATTTGTTTTTCGTTAAGCAGATTCTGAATAATTTCCGTTTTTGTCAAATCACTATCCGCAGAGTGAATATGCTCCGGAAGAATGTCAATCCTAGCAGCATCAATGATCGCCAGAACGTTTTCCTTTAATTTCGTCGTAATGATATAGAGCAGTTTTTTTGGCTGAAAATTTTCCAGGAACTCCTGCATTCCCGCATAAAAGGGATTCAGCGCCAGCCACTGTTCGGGTTTATCTTCAAGGAACCTGGCGCGTTCCCCGTAAAAGATCTCACGAAAATCAGCGTTCAGAGATTTATGTGTTTCTAAAAACCGGTCGAAGTCGGGCTGATTTTCGATAGTGACTTTTTGCTCTAATGCTAGTTGAATAAAGACATAATCCTGACCGTGGCGAATAAAATTCCGGATTCGTCGGGCTTCTTTAACAATTTTTAGATCCAGTTCACTGAGCTTCGAAATCCGGTCCGGTCTGCCCCGATGAATTGCCAGGGCATTGTAACTGACCACCAGGCATTCCTCGATACTGTCGATGACAACGCCGTCAAAATCGAGAGCAAGGATATCAGATTTCAGATTGAATTTATTCATTACCTATTATAGGGGACACGGCGCGCCGTGCCCGTACTATCATTCTATCGTCGTAATTTCTTTCCCGTTTCGGTTTCCGCATGGATAACCAGTTCATCGGAAATTTGTTGTTGTTTCCGGATCAACACGGATTCGTCCAATCCAACGATTCGTCCTTTTTCCACGACAACTTTTCCATTCACAATCACACAATCCACCGGGCTCTGGGCAGCACAGAATACAATCGCCGCGGCAGGATCGTGCTGGGCGCCGGCATACTCCAACCGATCCATGGAAATCATCGTAATATCAGCGCACTTTCCGGGTTTAATCTGACCGACGTCATCCCGGCCTAGCGCCTTCGCTCCGCCAACCGTTGCTATCCACAAAACTTCTTCAGTATTCAGCCAGAATTCCGGCTTCCGCAGACGGCTGATCAGCATGGCGTTCCGCATTTCCAGCAGCATATTAGATGAATCATTAGAGGCTGATCCATCAATACCCAGACTGACCTTGATCCCGGCGTTCAGCATTTCCCTAATCCGGGCGATTCCCGAACCCAGCCTCATATTCGACGATGGACAATGAGCCACACCAATCCCGACCTCACCACCCTGACGGATTTCCTCGTCATTCAAGTATATGGAATGCGCGAACCAGGCATTGCTATCAATCCAGTTTACGGATTTCATAAAATCAAAGGGCCGCCGCCCGAGTTTATTGATGCAAAAATCCTCTTCATCCCTGGTTTCTGCCAGATGAGTGTGGATTTGGAGATTATTTTCCTCTGCAATCCGGGCAGTCTCTTTCATCAATTCTGGCGTCACCGAAAAAGGCGAACAGGGCGCCAGCGAAATTCGCGTCATCGCGCCATAAGAAGCATCATGATATTTTTTAATTAGCCGGAGCGTATCTTCAATTATCTGCGCTTCGGTCTGAATCACATCATCAGGCGGCAAACCACCATCTTTTTTGCTCAGCGACATGGAACCGCGGGTCGGCTGAAAACGGATTCCCAACTCTTGTGCCGCCTCAATTTCCCGGTCAATTAGAGTTGATTCAGCCTGATTCGGAAAAAGATAGAGGTGGTCCGATGTCGTTGTACAACCTGACTTCAGCAATTCGGCGATCGCGGTTTTCGCGCTGATATAAAAGGCTTTACCGCTGATGCCGCGCCAGATTTCGTAATTGGTTATCAACCAGTCGAAGAGTTCGGATTTCTGGGTCGCGTAAATATTTCGCGTCAATGTCTGAAAAAAGTGGTGATGTGTATTTACAAACCCCGGCAGCACTACCATCCGGGAGGCATCGATCTCCCGATCAGCGGTTCCGTTGAATTCCTCCGGCCCTGCTGAAATAACCCTGTTTTCTTCGATATAGATATGCCCGCCGGAAAAGGTGTCCAGAACATTATCAGAGTTGACATCCTTATCCATCCGGCAGCAGAGTAAAGGATTATTAATGAGTATTGACATAATCAAACCTTTTATCAATTAACCACGGAGATCGCAGAGAGCGCTGAGATTATTTATATAAAATCCGTGTTCATCTGTGTAAATCTGCGGCTAAATTATTCCTGTTTTTTGATTGAATTCTTCGATCAGCGCATCGATCTTTGGCGTCTGGGCATGGATTTGTCCCCAGTAATTTCGATGATCGTACCATTGAGCATTCAGTTCAGCCAATTCCCGGCCCTGCTGCTCGATCCATGTATAGTATTTCAAATTATGAATCCGTTTTTTGGCATAATAATCCAACTCCAGCATGCTATCAATAGTAACATTGTTCAGCAATTCCAGATCGCGGACGGCGTCATCATGCGTATAAGCGCCTTTCTGTTCGTGTTGCTCCTTCATTCGGGAATCATAGAGCTCCATAGAATCGGTAAAAATCGTCATGACGATGTCATTTTCACTGAGTTCGTAATATTTGGCAAATTTAATGGAGGCAAGCAAATTGCCGATCGACGAAATTCCCAGCAGATCAAGGTTCTGTACAAGATCTTCATTCACACCATTTTGCATCAGGTATTCACGGCCTTTGTTCTCATTGAACAGACGCATCAGGCGGATGGTTTTTTCATCATCCACGGCCACCACCATATCCGTATTCCTGACATTGTGAATCCAGGGTACATGCTTATCACCAATACCTTCGATGCGGTGACCGCCATAACCATTATTCAGTAAAGTTGGGCACTGTAGCGCCTCAGCGGCCACAATCTTTGACTGTGGAAAAAGTTCTTTCATGTAATCGCCGCAACCCAAAGTCCCGGCAGAACCGGTGGACGAAATAATGCCGGCATACTGATCGTCGGGCCCCATTTCGGCTTTTAGAACCTCTGCTAATGCGCTGCCGGTCACCTCGTAATGCCAGAGATGATTGCCTTGTTCGTCAAATTGGTTAAAAATGACAATATCATCACCACGTTCTTTCCGCAGTTCCCAGCACTTGTCAAAAATTTCTTTCACATTACTTTCGCAACCTGGTGTTGCGATCACCTCACCGGCCACATTGGAAAGCCATTCAAAGCGTTCTTTAGACATTTCCTCGGGTAAAATTGCGATGGATTCACAGGCCAGCAACGCCGAATCATAGGCACCACCGCGGCAATAATTACCCGTTGACGGCCAGACGGCTTTTTGCGATGTTGGGTCAAATTGTCCGGTAATAAGGCGTGGCACCAGGCAGCCAAACGTCGCACCAACTTTATGCGCGCCGGTGGGAAACCATTTACCAACAAGGGCAATAATTTTGGCTTTTACGCCTGTCAGCTCCGGCGGTAACACCATGTAGTTCACACCATTGAAACCGCCACCGCTGTGCACCGGTTCATTTTTCCAGCTGATCCTAAATAAATTCAGGGGATGAATATCCCATAGACCGATGGATTTTAATTCGGTTTTAATTGAATCGGGAATCAGTTGCGGGTGCTTCATCTGCTGAAAAGTCGGAATGATGATATCCCGTTCTTTGCAGCGTTGTATGGTTTTTTGCAGTTGTTTTTCGTTAATCGTCAAATCAATCATATTATCCTCTTTTCTATATCAATATCTATGTTTTTTTTATATTTATCGGCAAAAACTGAATTGAATCGGTTTTAAATAAATTTATGAATTTATCAGTCATTTGCTGGCGAACCACGATAAATCCATCTAAACCTGACTCAATAATTTTTTCTGTAATGGAATGGAAACCATCGCGATTCTCAATCTCCAGCGGGCCTACCTCATCAATAAAAAAGGGTTCCGTTTTATTCTCGATAATTTTATCTATTACCCGTTCAGCATATTGTATTGCCCGGTTGGAAAAGGAATATTTCCCGAAGCGGCACTGTTCATCCCAATCCTTCGGCATCCTGTCAACCGGCATAGCAAAAGGCATTATCTCTCCGCTGCTTAGTTGCTCAATATCATAGCGAATGAGAACGTCATTTTCCATCACTTTCGGACAGATGAAACCGTCGCCTTCGCCAAGCTCGGAGTAAAGCGAGCGTATATAGGTCGTTTTGCCTTCATTGATATCACCGGTAACCAGAAAGATCATCCCCTCAGGTGCCTCCCGCTTTTTTCATAACGGACCATCTGAATTTCAGCAATAATGGACAGCGCAATTTCGTCTGGCAATCCGCCACCGATATCCAGTCCGATTGGAATATAACAAATGTCCGGATTTGCATCAGGCACTTCCGCTTTCAGGCGCTCCAGTAATATTTTTTGTTTACTGCGAGAGGACACCATTCCAATATATTTCGGATTCCAATGGGATTTATAAATGCGATTCAGCACCAACCCGTCATATTTATGCTGATAAGTAGCAATTACAAAATAGGCGTTTTCTGCCACTGAATGATTTTCCAAAGCCAGTTCGAATGGACCGAGTATTTTTCCATTCGCGTTCTCCAGATTTTCGAGAACGTCCTTGCGGTCATCAATTACAGTTACAAAATAGTCCAGGTTTTTCAGGTGACAGGCCAGCGCCTTTCCCACGTGACCGGCACCAAAAATATAGATATGGTGTTGCGGTGCGAAATATTCAAAAAAGAGGGTCGCTGTTCCACCGCAGAGCATACCCGTTTGCATTCCGGCGCTTTCCGGTTCGTTCATTGTAAATTCTTCAAGGCAATTATTCCGAATATTGAACACCGTTTGTGCTTTATCAATTGCCAGTTTTTCGATGCTGCCGCCTCCGACAGTCCCGGTAATCGAACCATCGGGATAGACCAACATTTTCGTCCCGGAATCCGCCGGTCCAGATCCTGTTTTTTTCACTACTGTCACCAGTACACCGGCTGCATTCCCTCGATTCAGTTCAAGCAGTTCGTCGTAAATATTTTTCATTGATAATCCTCACGGAACATTGTGGCAAAGTCCAATCCTTCGAGATAGCGGCTGGGCGTCGCTTGCAATACCTGTCGGCGGGTTTGTTTAAAATCCCGCACTACTGCTCCGGCAATCACATCCATTCCCATGTCAAACAACATCGGTGATAAAGGCGTTGATGGACCGAGAATAATTTTAAAAGCAGCAGGTGATATATGTTTCAGAATATTCTCAAAAGTATGGTTTGTGATGGCTGTCCCGGTGAGCGCCACTATATCCGCTTTGGGTAGGAAGTCCGGAATATCCGCTTCGCCCAAATCACCTTTTTGAGGATATTTCTCAAAAATATAGACCTTTTCAAATTGCTCAGAAAGTCTTTCCAGAAAGGGAAAATGGCCGATAATTCCCAACGTTTTGCCACACCCCTTCTCCAAAATAATGTCACTGGCGTTGATCTTCCTGTTACGCCGGTCAGCCACTGCGAAAGTGCTGTTAATCGCTGCCATGCCCACTGATGCTTCCAGAAGATTTTCTGAAAGCGCAAATTCGGCCAATTTCCGCAGATTGTATTTTTCCAGATCACCGGAATCTTTGATGCGCTGGTGCGGACTGCCATACTTGATCGTGCTTGCAATACCGCATCCGGTGTCGGTTTTTACTAATGTGGAAAAAACGCCAACAATCGCTTCCTGGACTGGAATTGGCGTGATTGATTCTATGAGTTTATGCAATAAATTCATTTTTTATATCAGTGAATTCCCAATTTCACATAAAACAGCCAACGCGATAATCATTACTGGCTGGACGAATGACAATTTCTGAAAATTGGGTCGCCAATCCAGAATTATGGATCGTTTTAAATACGCTCCAATCAGCAATCCACTGACAACCGTATTCATTGCGATGAATGCCAGCATTTGAGAAACAGGCATCAGGTACAGCCCTTCCGCCGGTTTCAGCACCAGCGCCTGAGCACCAATAAACAGCAAGACCCAGCCCAATCCCATTGTAAAAGACTTTGAGAATATCCGTTCCTCTTGGTAAAATCGCGCAAACGCAAACACAACCAGTGATTCCAGAACAATGGATACCGCCGGATTGACTACACGTACAACAGCCATTCCAGGTAAAAGCATGTCCATACTTTTAATACCGGCGGCAATCAGTGCCGTATAGAAAATCGCCGACTGTTTTCCCGTTATCTTGAAGGCATTGAACATAAAATAAAACCCGATAGGAAACATGATCATACCGGAAAATCCGATGGGTAGAAAGTGCAATAAATACCCCAATGTCGCCTCACAAGCGCCCCACAGGCCACCAAACACTAAAACGATTTGTACTATTTTTTTTGAATCACTCATTCTATTTCTCCTTACTCATTTTTCTTAAAAAGTCTTCCAACAGCCGCAGACAGACCTTTTTCCGGTAGGCAGCCGACGAACGAGCATCGTCAATCGGTCGAATTAAAGGCGCGTATTTCGCCAGAATTTCCGGAATTTCTTCTTTAATCTCTTCCACCGATTTTCCAATCATCGTTTTTTCAATCTCCCGTGATCTCACAATTGTCGGCGCCACGGAACCAAACGCAATCCGAACATCCGTCAGTTTACCCTGCTCAATATCCGCCATGCCCTGAAAAGCCGCTTTGGTCAGACTCATACCTTTACGCTGTCCGACTTTCCGGTAGTAATTCACTCCGAATATTCTGTTCGGAATAATGATTTTCGTCAGCAATTCATCCTTCACTAAATCGGTTCGCTTCGGGCCGGTAATGAATTGGTCAATCGGTACTTTTCTTTCTCCTTTGGCGCTCTTTAAAACCAGTTGCGTATCAACAGCATATAAATGGGGCAGCGTGTCTCCGGCCGGGGAAGCATTACATATGTTGCCGCCGACAGAGGCAAGATTCCGGGAAGGCGGCGATGCCATGAGACAAACCGCTTCCTTGAAGATTTCCGGGATTTTATCGCTATTCAGTAAATCCGTCAACAGCACTCCGGCACCAATATGAATCTGATCCTTTTCTATCGATATTTTATTCAATTCCGGCAGATAACCGATAAACAGCAGCGGTTTGTCAAAATCCGGTTTCAGGGCAAAACCCCGGGCCTTCTGAACCATCAAGTCGGTCCCACCGGCGATCGGCAGACAGTCGGTTTTTAATCGAATTTCCAGCGCTTCCTGTAGCGTCTTTGGTCGGAATCCGTCTACCATAAGCCCTGTCCCCTTTCTGCTGCCAGATGAATACCTTTAAAAATCATATTATAACCGGTACATCGGCAGAGATTACCCGAAAGTGCTTCTTTGATTTCTTTGTCCGTGGGATGAGGATTTTCACTAAGCAGTGATTCCGTCGCCATCACGATCCCTGGTGTGCAAAATCCGCATTGGACAGAACCGGCTTCCAAAAAACAACTTTCGATCATTTGATAGCGTTTTGTCTCTTTAAAAGATTCCAGCGTCACTATCGATTTTCCGACAATATTGCCGGCGGGAACCAGGCAGGAATTGACCGCTTTACCGTTCATCAACACCACACAGGCGCCGCATTCGCCCTCACCACAACCTTCTTTGACACTGGTTAGTTTAAAATCTTCACGTAGTATATCTAATAATCGCCGCGCGGGATGGACATCTATCGTTTGCGGCTCATTGTTCAAAATAAATTCAATTTTCATGGCTGTCCATCTCCATCAAATTTTCCGGTGTCAGAGGAATCGACGTAATCGGAATTTTCAGCGCATGAGAAACCGCAGCAGCCGCTGCCGGCGGAGCACCCACAAAAGGTAATTCCCCGGCACATTTCGCACCGAAAGGTCCGAATTCGTAGGGTTGACTGATAAATTCACAGTCGATGGGCGGTGCATCCATTGAGGTCGGAACTTTATAATCCGTCAGATTTTTCTGGAGCAATCTTCCATGGTCGGTCTCCATGACCTCAATCGTTGCCCAGCCGATACCCTGGGCGATACCGCCCTGCATTTGCCCGATTAGAGTTGTTTCATCAATGGGCATTCCAACGTCATAAACGGCCCAAATCTTTTTCACATCAATTTCATACGTCACCGGATCGATTGCCACTTCCACCACGTTGGCACCCCAGGAATAAACCGGGTAAGCGTCGCCCTTAAATGTATCATTATCCCACTCCAGAAAATCGGGATGTTTGTAACTTTTTGACACTTCCACGTCCTCCGCTGCATCCCAGCGATCTTTCAATTCCAGGCTGGCCTGCCGCAGTAACCCGCCAACGATCATCGTTGTCCGGGACGCTACAGTAGGCCCGGAATCGGGAATCAATCCCGTGTCCACCGATTCATACTTTACCTGTTCCAATGAAATATCCAGCGAGTAGGCGACAATCTTACGCAAAACAGTTTCAGCACCCTGCCCCATCTCCGTGCTGGAAACTTTCAGAATGACAGTTTCACCGCTTTTTTTCAGAATGATTTTGCCTTTGATCATCTGCTCGCCATTGCCGGTAAATCCACAGCCGTGCAGAAAGAGTGAAATGCCGACACCACTGTACTTTTCGCCGGATTTGTATTTTTTCCGGTAATCGGACATAGCGATTACTTTATCAATAATTTCCGGCAGTTTGACAATATCGCGAATCTGTCCGCCGGTGCAGGTAGCGTCGCCGCGTTTCAGCATATGCCGCATTTTATAGTTCAGCGGATCGAGATCCAGTTTTTCGGCAATATTGTGCATTAGCATTTCCGTCCCGAAAATCGTCTGCGGGGCACCGAATCCGCGGTAGGCGCCGGATGGGACTTTGTTGGTCATAAAATTGCGCCCACGGACATTCAGATGAGGAAAATTATAAACGCCAGTGGCAGAAAATATAGCCCGTTGAAGTACCACGGGAGATAAACCATTGTAAGCGCCTGCATCAAGCAGAGCGTCGATATCCAACGCAATTACATCATTCTCTTCGTTCAGTGCTGCTTTATAGCGAACAATTGACGGATGCCGTTTTGTGGAACAAATAATGTCCTCATCCCGATCATATATAAGAATTACAGGTCGTTTCGTTTTCAAAGACGCCACGGCAACCTGGCAGGCTGTCAGCGACGGGAATTCCTCTTTTCCGCCAAAAGCCCCGCCGGTAACAGTTTGAATCACACGAATCTGTTTGGCGTCCCAGCTCAGCGCTTCCGTTAATGCTCCTTCCGCGTAAAACGGACACTGCATTGAACCATAGACAAACATTGTCCCGTCGCGATATTCAGCGGCCATGCCCTGGGGTTCGAGATAAACGTGCTCCTGATAGCCGGTGCGAAATTCATCCTCAATGATTGTGGCCGCCTCAGCAAACGCTTTCGCCGGATTGCCTTTATCATAATGATAATCTGTGAAAACGGTACTCTTCGCCTCGGCATCTTCCAATGTTACCAGTGGTTCAATATCTTCGTAATCGATAACGATGTGAGTGAGAATGTCATAAATGGTTTCCCGTTCGGGTCCCACCACGAGCAGAATCGGCTGGCCAATATATTCGACACTATCCTCGGCAAAAATCGGATGATCCGACACGACCGTGCGCATGCGATTAACACCGGGAACATCATTTTTATCAACAATAAAAAAACCATCAGGCAATTCCGGTCTGCGAATAGATTTAATTCTGGCTTTGGCACGTTCGCTTCTCAGCGTTTTCGCATAGAGTCGATTTTCGAAATGCATGTCGTCGAGATACTTCGCTTCACCGCTGATTTTGGCGGGTCCATCGACGCGCTGAATCGGTTTGCTAATAGAGTCTTTCACTGCATTTCCCCGATAAAATAGGTTCGTATTTTTTGATAATCTTCCATGGTGTCCACATCCATACCGATGCCAGGATCATCCACATCCAAAATATACGTTTCATTACTGTGAATAAAATCCCGCAGGATGGCGGTATCGGGCATTGCCAAAATCTCGGAAATGAGGCGACTGGCAAACAGAACCGGGTGGCCTTTTTTGCCGTTATAACGAGGAACAATAATATCCGCCTTAATATCAGCAACTTTTTTTAAAGTTGAGGATTTTACAACCGGCTGGTCTCCGGGAATAATGAAAAAGCGGTTGGCCGTCACTTCGCGAATTCCGCATCGAACCGACGAAAACATCCCCAATTTAAAATTTTCATTTTCAATGACACTTACTTTCGGCAAATCGTCAACCAATTCAATGATTCTACCAAAATTAAATCCAGCGACTATAATAATCCGATCGCAAATTTCAGCCATACTTTCAATGCAGCGGATGAGGAGTGGTTTTCCTCCCAAATCCAGCGCCGGCTTGAATTGCCCTGCCCGCTCGGAATATCCCGCTGCCAGTATGACCCCGTCAATGCTCAACCCAATTCCTCCAGCGATGTGATAGATTTTAACGGAAAGTCGATTTTTGTCATAGCTGAATCAATATCCTTTAGACCGTTTCCGGTGACCAAGAGGACAACAGTTGCATACTTGTCAATTTCATCTTTCATTTTCAGAAATCCGGCGTGAGAAGCCGCCGCGGCTGGCTCTGCGAAGAGCCCGGCTTTTGAGGAAAGTTCTTTTTGGGCGGCTAAAATTGCGTCATCTGAAACGGTCACGCATTTACCTTTGTACTGCTTTAACTGTTTTAGCGCATAATAGCCGTTCCGGGGAATGCCCACGGAAATAGAATCCGCAACAGTATGAGCATCAATCGGCGAAAAATTACCGCTTTCAAATGCGCTAGCAATGGCGTCACTGCCTTCGGCCTGCACGGCAATAATGGTTGGAATTCTGTCAATGATTCCCAATTGCATCAAGTCCCTGAATCCTTTATATACGCCGCCCAGAATCACACCGTCACCGGTTGGGACAAAGACGTAATCCGGAACTTTTTCCAGTTGGTGATAAATTTCCAGCGAAACGGTTTTTTTGCCTTCAATGGTCAACGGATTGTAAGCAGTATTGCGGCTGAGGATGTTATGTTTTCGGCTGTATTCCAGCGACAGATCAAAGGCATCATCATAACTCCCAGCCACAGTAATCACTTTCACGCCATATTGGATCGATTGCACCATTTTGGCTTTGGGCGCGGTTTCCGGCAGAAAGATGATAATGTCCAGCCCTGCAGCCGCACCGACACCGGCCATTGATGAACCAGCATTTCCGGTAGACGCAAGAACGATTTCACGGATATTTTCCCGATTGGCAAAGGCGGCTACCAGGTACGATGCCCGATCTTTGAGTGAACCGGTCAGATTGTGCGTATCATCCTTGATATAGAAATTGGAAAAACCCAGATCACGGCCCAGGTTTGCCGGCTTCCAGAGCGGTGTATTACCCACGGGAATCTGCGGAAAATATTCCGCTTCCACTGGCAGCAGATCAGATATTTTCGGCTGATGATGAAAATGCCCATCTAGAATCACTTCCAGGATCCCTCGCAGCGGTTCATCCGGTTTTTGAAACTGGCTGCACTCAGGACAGAGCATCATATCGTGAGTGATGTCATATTCCTTGCCACATTCAGAGCACTGATAGTAAAATGTCAAGCTCATATACTACGGTCTGCCTCCCATTATCAATGCCATCACTGCTTTGGCAGTATGCAGACGGTTTTCGGCTTCATCATAAATAATCGATGCCGGCCCGTCAATCACCGGATCGGTAACTTCGTTGCCACGATCCGCCGGCAAAGCGTGCATGTATTTCACTTCCGGCGCTGCCAGTTTCATCCGGCGCTCATCGCAAATCCATGATTTGTGCTTTTTAAGATTACTTTTCATCTCTTTCCGGCAGGCATCCTCATTCTGATTATACTCATCAAAACTGTAATTGCCAAACCCGCCCCAGTTTTTGGGAATCACAATTTGCGCACCTTCGAAAGCAGCATCCATATCATCGGTGAAATTCAGTTTTCCGCCATTCTCCACAGCATTTTGTTTCGCTGATTCTACCAATTCCGGATACAGCGGAAATTCCTTGGGCGCCGCCACGGTGACATCCATTCCAAAACGTGGCAGCATTAAAATTTGCGATAATGGCACGGAAAGCGGCTTAGCATGGGACGTTGCATAAGCCCAGGAAATGGTAACTTTCAATCCTTTACTGTTCTTGCCGAAATATTCCTGAATCGTCATCAAATCCGCAATCACCTGCATCGGATGATACAGATCGTCCTGCAACGATAGGATGGGGATGGATGAAAATTCTGCCATTTCCCGCAAATACCTGTTGCCAATACCATAAAAACAGTTCCGGCAGGCGATCCCATGACCCATACGGGACAGTACCATGGCAGTATCTTTGGCCGATTCACCATGTGACAGTTGCATTTTGTCCGGCGTCAAGTCATGGGCATGGCCACCCAATTGCGTCATCCCGGCTTCCATGGAATTACGGGTACGGGTTGACTGCTCGAAAAACATCATGAACAGGGTTTTGTCCTGCAGCAGACGATGCGGCTCGCCGGTAGCGAAACGCCGTTTCAGGTCGCCGGCGAAGTCCAGTGCCATATTGATTTCGTTTTTTGTCCATTCATTGAAAGTGATTAAGTGTTTGCCTCTAAGTAGGGTCTGAGACATATCTACTCCTTTTTAGTTAACCGCGGAGAACGCTGACAGCGCGGAGTTGATTCTTTATAATTGTTTACAATTCGTTTGAGTCTATCTTTCAGGACAGGTACATTAAAATTAATTAGTAACCCAACCTGTAAATTTGAAATTTTCAGGTAATTCAAAAGTTGGGTTTGGTCTATATTTGTAAGTTTGTTGACAGCTTTACATTCCACAACCAATTGATTGTCAATCAGAAAATCGCATCGAAATCCTTTTTCAGTAAGTCTATTTACATCTTCGTACATGAATTCTCTCTGCGGTCTCAGCGGTTAATTCCTTAAAATCCAAGGTAGTAACGCATAGAACGCCGCGGCTTTTTCAAGATGGTCCACCGGCACTTTTTCGTTTGGCGCATGGGCAAAGATTTCATTTCCCGGTCCAAAACCAATACATGGAATTTTGTGCCGCCCGCAAATCGAAACTCCATTCGTCGAAAATGTCCATTTATCAATCCGCGGCCCCTCGCCAAACAGTTGTTGATGTGTCTCAACCCCAGCCTGAACCAATGGATGATTTTCCTCAATTTTCCAAGTCGGAAAATACTTTTCAATTTTATACATCGTTCCCTTGTAACTGGGACTGTCGTATTCCGGCACCTCAATTTTTACATCATTCCCGCAAATTTGGTTCAATTCACCAACCGCACTCTCTTTAGTTTCGCCCCAGGTCAGGCGCCGGTCGATATGCATCCGCGCCTTATCAGGTATCGCGCAAAGGGATGGCGACACTGTCCGGAATAGGGTTGGCGCGATGGTTCCTTTTCCAAGAAACTCATCGGTCATCAACCGCTCATTCAGTTGTTCAATTTCCAGGGCAACCCGTGAACCGGAATAGACGACATTCTTCCCGCGCTCCGGCGCCGACCCGTGCGCGGACAGCCCTTTGTAATAGAGTTCCATTTCCATGCGGCCGCGGTGACCGCGATAAAGTCCAAGATTCGTCGGCTCAGTAATAACTGCGAGGTCCGGGACCAGTTTTTCTTCGTTGATCAGATATTCCCAGCACATGCCGTCGCAGTCCTCTTCCATCACAGTAAACGTAAAATAGACCGAATATTCGCCGTTATAATTCATTTCCGTCAGGATGCGCGCCGCTGCGATCATCGATGCAGCACCGCCTTCCTGGTCCACAGTCCCGCGACCATGCACATAGCCGTCTTTGATCAAACCTGAAAAAGGCAGCGTTTCCCACTGGGATTCGTCACCGGTATCTACTGTATCAATATGCGCATCGATAGCCAAAATCTTCGAACCACAGCCAACTCGCGCAATCAGGTTGCCCAAACCGTCAATCCGAACATCGGCGACACCTGCTTTTTCCAGCAGTTCTTTTATTTTCAGAATAACAAGTTTTTCATCACAACTTACTGACGGAATTTTCACCATTTCCGACAAACATTCGGCAGTGTAATCCCTATATTTTCTGGCTTTTTCTTTAATTAGTTTGGCAATTTCCATCTTATCTCCGGTATTACTTAAAATCCGATATTTTTCAGGACTTTCATCATCACTTTCATCTTTACAAGCTCCGATGTTGACCACTCAGCCTTGTCCTTATTTTTAAATTCTATGTCAAGCAACACTAAATCATCGGTTAATTTCGCTGCAATTGTCTCAGATTCATAGTGGAATTCATCCCTGACAATTTCCAGTGACCGGATTTTATTTTTATTTTTATAGAAAATCGTCGCACCCTGCAGAAAATATCCCTTTTCAAGATTCTGAAAACTCGCTTCAGTCAAAGCAATTTTAGGTTTGTCTCGATACGGCGCACCACTGGTCGGGCAAAATGTTGCACAATTACCACATTCATTGCAAAAATCATCAATGTTCAGAATTTGGTATTGCTGTTCGATTTTAAAAATTCCGCCATCTTCGAATTTCGTCTGACCATTTTCCCAAACAACTTTCTGAGTTTTCACTGTGAAAGGCTTTACTACGTATCCCACATTCGCCCGATTGGGACAAACAGTCACACAGATATCACACAGCTGGTCACAATACAGACAGCGTTTTGCCTCATCAACGGCCTCTTTTTCAGTCAGAGATAAATCCACAATACTGAAATAATCCCGCTCTGCCTGAGGCGTTTCTTCAGGATGCACACCTGGCATAATGCGAGCCCGTTTCTGATGTAATTCCTCACGACTGAGTCCTTTATCAACCGACTGTAGCGGAGAAATATGCAGGTTAATTCCGGATTTCCGGATGATGGTTTCCTCGGTTTTTCGTCCATCCGCAATGGCGCTGATGACCGTTGAAGCGCCACGATAGGCATCACCGCCGATAAAGACATTTTCCAGGGAAATTTCCCGGGTTTGCTCATTAGCAATTTTCAATAAACTTTCATCGATAAAATCAATGACACGTTCCTGTCCGAAGGCTGGAATAATCGTATCGGCGAAAATATCAAATTCACTGCCATCAATTTTCACCGGTCGCGGTCGTCCGCTTTTATCAGGCTCACCCAGTTTCATCCGGTAACAGGTCAACGAAATAACTTTATTCTGGTTAGAATTGATTCGTGCAGGTGCGGCAAGTTCGATGAGTTCGATTCCTTCATTTAGGGCCGCCTGAATTTCATCCTGATCAGCCGGCATTTCCCGGCGAGTTCGGCGGTATACAATCGTCACTTTACCACTCTCAGGAATTAATCGTTTGGCAGTCCGCGCCGCATCCATGGCCGTGTTTCCGCCACCCAGAATAATGACATTTTGCCCCAACTCCACCTTGATCCCCTGCCGGACTGCGGATAGAAATTTCAACGGATTCAGCAAACCACTCTTAACATCGTCGCCATCAATAGTCACTTTCAAGGCCTTTTGCGCACCGACCGCCAGATAGACAAAATCCGAGTTGGTATTGATTTTCTGGAATGTAGCTTCATCAATTTTTTGAGAAATATGGGTTCTTACACCCAGATTTTGGATCCGCAAAATATCTTCATCCAGCGCGGTTTCCGATAAGCGAAAGAGCGGGATCGCGTCCGCCAGCATGCCGCCAGGGAAAGCCTTTGTTTCGTAGACATCCACTTCAAAACCGGTTAAAATCAGAAAATAAGCACAGGATAGTCCCGATGGTCCGGCGCCGATAATTGCCACTTTTTGACCATTTTTGGGTGACGGTTTCAACTCAGCAAAATCCACATTCTCCGCTACAAATCGCTTTACTTCGCGGATCAACAGTGATGTGTCATAATTGATCCGTGTGCATTTCGTCTGGCACTGGTGATCGCACACCATGCCGGTCACCGAGGGAAAAGGATTGGTTTTCAGAATCGTTTCAAAGGCTTTCGGCAAATCCATTTTTGCCGTCCAATACATGTAATCGGGAATCTGCTGGTTGGACGGACAGGTCGCCACACAGGGTGCCGCAATACAATCAAATTCTAATAATTCACGATCGGTTTTGA
>CAZAKB010000023.1:25616-29821 GCA_964485475.1 uncultured bacterium | reverse complement strand
GTATGCCTCAGCTTCGGGATTATTAGGAACCGCCCGCACCGACAGTTTTCAGTTTCTGTTTGCCATGACGGGTTGTATTATCCTGGCTGTCATTGTGCTACGATTACCGCAGATTGGTGGTGCTGTTTCCCTGAAAACCAAACTGGCTCCCCAGGTTCTGGACTTTTTTCCAAAGATTGGACAGGTAAGCCTGCATGGTGTTACCGGTGGTGTTTTGGCCTTGTCGGTGGGAGCATTTTTTGCACATATTGGGTTACAATGGTGGTCCAGCTGGTATCCCGGTGCCGATCCCGGTGGCGGTGGTTATATCGCTCAACGTATGATGTCCGCTAAGGATGAAAAACACAGCCTGTTTGCAACATTGTGGTTTACAATTGCACATTATACTCTACGGCCCTGGCCTTGGATTCTGGTTGCTTTGAGTGCCTTGATTATTTTACCTCGTGCTGAGAACCCTGGTATCTTACAGGTTGAGAATCCTGCGTTGTACGAGCAGGTTGTTGCCGTATATAATGGGAGTGTTGACCGGGAGCAGAGCCCGGAATTCCAGACTTCGGAATTTGATGCGTTTTATGAAAAATACGAAAACACCGTCGATCCGGGTGTCATGTATCCGAAAATAATGATGCGGTTTTTACCACCGGGATTATTAGGACTGCTGATAGCAACATTTTTGGCTGCTTATATGTCGACCATTGCTTCACAACTGAACTGGGGTACTTCCTATATCATCAATGATTTTTATCGGCGTTTTATCAAAAAGGATGGAAACGAACGGCATTATGTGCTGGTTTCAAGAATCTCTATGTATCTGATGATTCTGTTCTCGTTGCTGATAGCGCGTTATTTTCTGACTACCGTATCCGGTGCCTGGGAATTTATCATCAATGCCAGTGCCGGTGTTGGGGCTGTAATGATCCTGCGCTGGTTCTGGTGGCGGATCAATGCCTGGTCTGAAATTTCGGCGATGATTGCTCCATTGATCATTTATCCAATTGCCCGGTTCGGTTTTGGAATGCAGTCGCCGATGACCTTGTACCCGATCGTGATTGGAACATCGATTGTCTGGCTGATTGTAACGTATGCAACAGATCCTACTGATAAAGAAACTCTGAAAAAATTCTATCGCAAAGTTCATCCAGGTGGACGGGGCTGGAAACCAATTTCCGCAGAGTTACCAGATGTTGTTAGTGATAGCGGTTTCGGAAAGTCCTTTATCGACTGGATTTGTGGCGTTGTGCTGGTATACGCCAGCCTGTTTGGTATTGGGAAACTAATCTTGGGCGATTATCTGCTTGGGATAGTATATATCATCGTTGCAGCAGTGGCGGCGCTGGTGATATATTTGCACTTATCAAAAGTTGGTTGGGACAGTATTAGCAACTAGACGGGATATTTAATGGCATTAAAGCGAGAACTTAATATCTGGCACGTGATTGCATTGATTCTCGGATCGGTAATCGGATCGGGAGTGTTTATCAATTTGCCGATTGTTGCCCGGGAAGCAGGTAGTCCATGGCTGGCCGTTGCTGCCTGGTTAGTCGGAGGTATTATCTGGTTGCCGCAGCTCTTTATTCTGGCTGAAATGGCAACTGCTTATCCCGAAGAAGGTTTTGGCTATCTGTATTTGAAAAAAGCCGGTAGCCCGGCGCTGGGATTTCTCTATGTCTGGACTGTTTTCTGGACCAGCGATACACCTTCAATTACGATTATCGCCCTGAGCGCGGTTACGGCGCTCAGCATTTTTTGGGGGCCACTGGCGGGAACACTATATACCAAATTGTTCGCAATGCTGCTGATCATGGTTCTGACTTATGTCCATTATCGGAGTGTGCGGAAAGGGGGCGGTGTTCAGATTATTCTGACAATTGCAAAATTATCGCCCCTGATCCTGCTTTGCATACTGGGAGTGAGCCTGTTTAATACTGAACATCTATTTGCTGCTCCACAAATTCCGGTCATGGCGAATAAGGGCATGATTACACTGCTGGTTGCCGGTGTCGCTGGTACGATCTGGTCATATGCTGGGTTTACCAATGTTTTGTACATGGCTGGTGAGATGAAAAATCCACAAAAAATTATCCCCCGCAGCCTGTTGATATCGGTAGGAATTGTGACGCTTGTATACACTCTGATTGCTCTGTCAACCAGTGTTTTTATTCCCTATAATGATTTGATTGGAACCAGCGGACAATTTGCCAATCCCTTTTTATATCTGCCTGCCTTTGCAAAAATTGCCGGAGCATTTCTGGCTATCGCGGCGTTTATCAGTATGATCGGTTGCGTCAATGCATTAATAATGGTACAACCGAGAATTGAGTATGCCATCGCAAAGGACGGCCTGTTTTTTAAAACGTTTGCCCACGTGCATCCAAAATATCAAACGCCGGATTATTCGATTTTGCTGCAATCGGGTCTGGCAATTGTACTGTTGTTTATTGGTGGAATTGAGGCCCTGCTGGGTTATTTTACACTGTCCTATTTGCTGCAAAACGGAATGGTATACGGCGCAATCTTTTTTCTGCGTAAACGAGATGATTATAAACCCACATTCAAATCGCCAGCCTGGTTATTGATGGCAATTGTGGCTATTGCATCTCAAATGTATTTGATTTACGGTACTTTTATCGCATTTCCCCTGGGTGGTGTACTGTCCGCAGTTGTTTTGATTGCTACCGGATTACCGATGTATTACTATTTCAAATATCGTCAGTCTCAGACGATATAAATCAAAGAATGAGAGGAATTTATGTCATTGCATCAGTTGATTGAGCCTTTTGGTATCATTACATGGCTAATGGTTTTAACCACTATGTTGTCGGGATTAAAAGTAATCAAACTGTCTTTTAAAAATCACCGCCTGCTGGGAATTATTTCAGCAATTCTGGCAACCTGTCACGGTTTTCTGGTTTTTATTTTAAATTCATAAACGCTTGAGGAAATGGATATGAGATATTTTTTATGTAGTATAATTGCTGTTCTGCTACTTGGCAATACAGCGGCTCTTGCGCATCCGGCCAAAGAGATTATTCTGAAATATGATAATGATACCAACCAGTTGTCAATTCGGATTACACACGATTCCAAAAATTTCAATAAACACTTTATTGAAAAAGTATGGGTATCAGTGAATAAGAAAGAGACTGTTGTGCAGGGATTTAGTAGTCAGGACGATCTTGAAAAACTGGAGTTGCAATACAAAATTTTCAATCTGAAAAAAGGTGATGTCATTTCAGTGGATTCCAAATGCAATATATTCGGGAAGAAAACGGAATCCATAGAGATTGAATAGTAGTCATACACGGTCTTTTCGGGACATCGGTTCAGTCGAATTTGTTCCTAGCAAACGAGCCCGCCGCCTGAATATTACCATCAGACATAACCATTCAATCCGGGTCGCCGTTCCCCGAGGTGTATCGGTTCGTACAGCGTATAAGTTTGTTGACGATCATCTGGACTGGGTTCAAAAAGCCTTGCGACGTGTTCGCCAGGTTGAAAAATCTCAACAACCCAGATTCGATAACTTCTTTCAAACCCAAAATCATCGGTTGATTCTGCAGATTCATGATAAACCGCATTTTTCTTATCATATTTCTAATGACATTATCATGGTTTATTATCCTGAGACAATCAACATCGAAGATGATGATGTACAGAAAGTAATTCTGAAAGCGGTTATTGAAACCTTTCGGATTGAAGCCAAACAATACCTCCCAAACAGGGTCGCCTTGCTTGCCGACCGTTTTGGATTTCGCTTCGACCGAGTATTTATTAAAAATTTGAAAAGTCGCTGGGGCAGTTGTTCCGTGAAGAATAATATTAATCTGAATCTGCAACTAATGCGGTTTGATGATGGGGTCATTGATTACATCATTTTACATGAACTCCTGCATACCCGGATAAAGAACCACAGCCGGGAATTCTGGACCGCACTGGAAAAAATATGTCCCGACTTTCGGGATACCCGGCGGGTGTTGAAATCGGCTAAACCGTTTATTTTTTAGATACACCTTAAGTAATTAGGTAGCATAACTATTTAAATAATATGAATTTGACTACTTCTTTGGTTTAAATAATAGTTGCATCGCTTAAATTATTAAAGATTCCTGTTTCATCTTGATTTTTTAAATACTATATTTTTGCATGAGTCTCAAATTGTATGGGGTTTATTGAGGAGGAAGATATGACGGATCATCTGCGACGCT
>CAZAKB010000023.1:0-25516 GCA_964485475.1 uncultured bacterium | reverse complement strand
TCAAATTGTATGGGGTTTATTGAGGAGGAAGATATGACGGATCATCTGCGACGCTGCCTGGATGACACGGCATTTGCACGGGTAGTTTCATTAAATAACCGGCATGTTACGGATATATTGGAATGGGCTGTCCGTTTGTGTAAGCCTGAAAAAATCACCATTATCAGTGATGATCCTAAGGAAATTGATTATGTCCGGAAACTCGCGTTACAGACCGGTGAAGAATCACCTTTAGCGATTGAAGGACATACTATTCACTTTGACAATTATCGGGATCAGGCCCGTGATAAAAACCATACCAGAGTATTGCTGCCCGCAGGAAAGAAATTGGGTAAACATATCAATACCATAGACCGGGACGAGGGCTTGCAGGAGATTTACGGGTTGATGGACGGAATTATGCAAGGGAAGGAGATGTTGGTTCGGTTTTTTTCCCTGGGACCCAGAAACTCCCGTTTTTCCATTCCCGCAATGCAAATCACGGATTCTGCTTATGTTGCCCATAGTGAAGACCTTTTGTATCGATCGGGATATAGTGAATTTATCAAGTTAAACGGAAATCCTGATTTCTTCTATTTCGTTCATTCTGCCGGTGAACTTGATGACGGGGGGCATTCAAAAAATGATCATTTACGCCGGATTTACATTGATCTGGAAAAGAACAGGGTTCTTAGTATCAATAATCAATATGCCGGGAACAGTCTCGGACTTAAAAAACTGGCCCTGCGGCTGGCAATCAATAAAGCCAATTACGAAGACTGGCTCACCGAACACATGTTTATTATGGGAATTCACTCACCAGGTAAATCACGTACGACCTATTTTACGGGTGCTTTTCCCAGTGCCTGCGGGAAAACGAGCACCGCCATGATTCCAGGTCAGACAATTGTGGGAGATGATATAGCCTATTTGAGAGTCTGGGATGACGGCAGTTGTCACGCTGTAAATATTGAGTCTGGTATATTTGGAATTATTACCGATGTCAACCCGGTTGATGATCCGTTGATCTATAATTGTCTGACAACACCCCGGGAGCTGATTTTTTCCAATGTTCTCATCAATAATAAAAAACCATACTGGATCGGAATGGGGCAAGAGGCGCCGGAAACCGGAATGAATCACTTTGGCAGATATGAGCGCGGTAAAAAAGATGAAAATGGAAATGAAATCCCCATTGCGCATAAAAATGCCCGGTACACTATTCGGTTAAACGAACTGGATAATGTTGATCCCAAGATGGAAAATCCCGATGGTGTTCAAATTGATGGAATTATTTACGGCGGGCGGGATTCTGATACAAATATCCCGGTATGCCAGTCTCTGGACTGGGATCATGGCGTTTTCCTGGGAGCCTGTCTGGAATCGGAAACCACCGCAGCAACGTTGGGGCAGGAAGGAATTCGAAAACATTCCCCCATGGCTAACCTTGATTTTGTGGTTGTACCTTTGCCACGCTATATTCAGAACCATCTCGAATTTGGAAAACGTCTGAAAAAGAAACCGCTGATCTTTTCAACAAATTATTTTCTCAAGGATGTCTCGGGAGATTACCTGACAAGCAAGATCGATAAAAAAATCTGGATTTTATGGGCGGAAGGCAGAACTCACGGGGATTTTCAGGCGATTGAAACGCCAGTCGGCTATATTCCTTATTACACAGATTTAAAGATGTTGTTTGAAACCGTTCTGAAAAAATCCTTTTCACCGGAGTTGTACGGTCAGCTGTTTGCCATTCGTACTGATAAACTGCTTCAGAAACTGGCCCGGATCGAGGAAATCTACAGCGATGAACAGTTTCCGCAGCAATTTATTGCGGCCTTTTGTGCCCAGAAACTGCGTCTGCTCTCTGCTCGAGATAAACATAAATCGGATATCATCTATCCGGAAATGTTGATTGAAAAATAAATATTGGTGTGAGTGAGAGTGACTTAATACCTGAGTCGGTCAAAGTCGAGAGTTTCCATCTCGACACTACCTTCGCGGTATTTGTCTTGAACTGTCTCAATTTCATTGACTTTATTAAAGAAGATATCGACAACTTCCGGATCGAAATGGGTTCCTCGGCCTTTTTTAATAATGTCGAATGCCTCTTCATTTGAAAAAGCTTCTTTATAAGGTCGCTTCGTCGTCAGTGCGTCGAACACATCAGCGACAGCGCAAAGGCGGCCTAAGCGCGGTATTTCTTCACCTTTTAGGCCATTGGGATAACCACTGCCGTCCCATTTTTCGTGGTGGGTTGCCGCAATTTCTTCACCGGCTTTGAGGAAATCAGACCTGGATTCCTTTAAAATCCGGGAGCCGATTATGGTATGTTGACGCATGATTTCCCATTCTTTATCTTCCAGCGTGCCTTTTTTCAATAAGATTCCATCAGGGATTCCGATTTTGCCTACATCGTGCATCGGGCTGGCCTGCAACACAATTTCGATCTCTCCCGGTGAAAAATTCAACCCTTTTGCTAGAACAGCCGCATAATTGCTCATTCGCATAATATGAGCTGCCGTACCTTCGTCCCGATACTCCGCGGCGATTGCCAGGCGCCGGATCGTGTCCAGATATGCGTCATAGGTTTTCCGTTGGGCGTCGACCATCTCATCCAGAGATTTACGGAGTACAGCAGTTCGCTGTTGGATTTTATCTTCCAACTCCGATTTGTGGCGTTTGATCGTATCCTGAATATCTTTCATTCTTAGCAATGATCCGGTGCGAACTTCAAGCTCGGTCTGGTCGATTGGCTTGGCAATAAAATCATTAGCACCAGCCCTGACAGCCCGCAGGCGATCTTCCCGGCTGGCCATCGCAGTTACCATGATAATTGGCAAATCCCGGTGCTCCGGTTCTGAACGAATTCGTTTGATGACCTCGTAACCGTCCATATTCGGCATATTGACATCCATTAAAACTAAATCAATATCAAGTTTAACTTTGGCCAGAGCTTCCAGTCCGTCACTGGCAGTTTCGAATTCATTCCCCTGCATTGTCAGGAATTCGCCCAGAATCATCCTGATCTGTTCATCGTCATCAACGATCAGGATTCGTTTTTTATCGATCATTAGTTAGAACCTGTAATTATTTTCATTGTACCCGGATAAATATAAGAAACTGGTGTAAAGTAATTAAGTAATAAATTACTGAAATCCTTGTGAAACTTACCGATCTTTCACATACTTTTTATCCAATTCGCGTAGACGATCCAGCGATTCGGACGGATTCATATTCGCGCCCTTCCCAAAAGGCAGGTATATGATGCCGGTCGCCAAGCTGTAACCATCGCTGGAATCCTTTTGCCAGCAGACTGTAGATAGTAATTCCAGGGGGGCTTCACCAGGGATAAACAGCTTAATAATAATGGTTTTACCCTTTTTAATATCTTCATCACAGGCAAAGGACAATCCCCCCTTGCTGATATTATACAAACGAATCGAATTCTCATATTTTTTTTGCCGAAAGAATCCGATTTTTTTATACATCAATGCAGCATTTGGAATCTCAAATCTGTGGCAAGTCCGTTTTTCAAATCCCTGAACCAAGTTATTACGCTCCGTTTTTATTGAGGATTGACCGGCAGTTTGGAATATCAATCAAATTCGTCCCATCTGATTTTTTTGATAAAGTAACTTACCTTTGCGTCTTCTGGTATTTCGACCTCACAATCAAAATTGAATGTTCGTCCCGGTTCTATTGTTGCATCTGTCTGCACGCCGCTTTTATACATGTGGTAATTACCGGAAATAAGGATGGAATCCGATGCCAGCAGTGTGGTGCCTTCATCATAAAGATAAAAAATAATGCGGGCGAAGTCGGCCCGTCTAACGCCATCGTTTTTAATTTTTCCTTTAAAAACCCGTTTGTTTTCATGAACCTGATCAACGATTGGTCCGTCGACGATGCAATTGGCTTTTGGGAGATCGGCTTTACGGGTCAGTTTGATACTGTTTTTCGAAAGGGTCAACTGCCCGATTTGGGTCTGAATGACAATACGGTCCATATCTTCATGAATAATTTTCCCTTTGACCACTGTGCCGTTATTTAGAATAATTTCGTGGGTCATTTCGGGTAACTGGATCAGATTATTGATCTCTTTGCGGATTTCTGGTATTGAAACCATTATTTCCAATTCCCGCATTTGCTTTCGAACATTGGCCAGCTCTTTCCGCAGAGTTTCAATATCCTGATCAACTTCAAAAAACTTATGTGAAATCGTGATTCCGGATTTCTTCTGAGAGAACGCCATCTGACAGAATATCATAAGGATTAGTGTCGTTAATATTGTTTTTTTCATGGTGTCACCATCGCTTTTCGTTGGGCTTCAAAAGCTTTTTGTCGAAGATTGTTGAATGCTTCGGCATCGCCAAGGGCAGATGCCATCGCGGTCATTTCGTCGAAAAGAACATAATTTCGAGGATTTTCCATCATCGGTAATAACTGCTTGAATATTTCCGGGTCGTTGAATTTTGTCAGGGCAACGAGCGCATCTTTTCGGGTTTTCAATGGGAACTCGGCGCTTTGGGTGATTTCTACTAAAGTGGGGACTACAGCCGGATCGGAAAAATTGCCCAGCGCCCGGGTCAGGATTTCAGTCATTTGAAAATATTCATCTTTCCCCGCATTAAATGTTTCCAGGAGAGCGAGGATAACATCGGCCTGTTTGATATCTCCAATAGCCTGCAAGGCAAAATCCTTGATCTGTTGCTGGGATTCGGGATTACCAAGCATTTCAATAAAAGTTTTAGTAACCAGTGGATGCTGTTTTTTCCCTAATATCTCAAGTGCCAGGGAACGGACAGTTACACTGACAGTTCTGTCTTTGGCAATATTAATTAAAATCGGAACGACCTTGTCATCTTCGGTAGAACCAAGCACTCTGGTCAGTGATTCCTGCATCAGTGCGTAATTTTCTTTTTCCGTCTGATACACGTTCAGCAGCTGTTCGACCTGGAGCGTAATATCCGTGGTCTCCAGCTTGGCCATAACTGCAGTGCGGAACTCGATGTATTTACGCTGCGCTGAAATTAGTCCGTTGACCATGGCATCAACATTTTCCGGCGTCGGATTATTAGTAAGGGCATTGGCAGTTGCCGTAAGCAGACCGTAATTCAAGCCGACTCCCTGGGCCATGAAATCATGGATGATTTTCATCGCGTCCGGATGCTTGGTCTCAGCCATCGCCTGGAGCACGGCAATACGGGTCTCAATAGGTTGAGTGGGATCCGTATAAACGGCCATCATATTATTGATGGTTTCCAGGTTACCCTTGTTATAATCCACGCGTAACTCTTCAATGTCTTCTTCGGTAATGGTTGCGACCTTCGAACTGCAGGCCAAAAATACGAAGACAGACAGAACAATGGGCAGGTAAATTAATCTTTTCATAATTGATTTCACTCTATAGTTTGACATTTTGATATTAGAATTTTTATGCCTTTATGTCAAGCAAAAATTAGGATTCACTTAAAGTGATTTTTTAAGAGAATTCCGGTCCCAGTAGCACAGTTGCATATTCTGGCCGTCAAAATAGCCGAATGTAAAATAACGAATCCAGTCACCCAGGTTAATCAGCTTACCGTTTTTATATTGGTGATCGGTGGGTAAATGAAAATGACCGGTAACGACATAATCATAACCTTTTTCGACGATCTTTTGTCCGTATTCGATCAATTCCAGGCGTTCTTCTTCTATCAGGTTTGGATCACGCAGGGTCAGGTGCCGGCTTTTGCTGGAAATATAATTTGCTATTCCAAAGGATATTCCCGGATGGATCAGTCGAAACAGAAATATGAAAAACCGGTTGCGCAGAATCTTTTTCATGAATCGGTATCCACGATCCCGTTTTAGGATACCATCGGCATGATAGATATAAAATGATTTTCCGTTATACGTTGCTTCCACCGAATCGGGGTGGAATTCAATTCCCAGTTCATCGGGGAAAAAAGATTCAAACCAGTAATCATGATTTCCGGCCAGTACATGGATTTCACAACCCGCTTCAACCATTTCCTGAAGCAAACGCAATACTTTAAAGAAATGTCGCGGGATTACGTGCTTGTATTCGAACCAAAAATCAAACATATCACCCACGATATAAAGTATGGCTTTTTTCTTTTTGACTTCGTTGAAAAAATCAAACAGATATGACTTTTTATGGTTTTCCGATTCGGAATGATAGCAGTGAAGATGAATATCTGAAATAAAGTAAACCTGAGTTAGCATCTGGGCAACAATTTAATATTTTGACGGCTAAGGGCAAAGCACAATTGTAAAGGCCGGGTTTGCTGAATTTGGGAATAGGTTATTTTATCTTGGAAAATTAAATCAATTTTTACCGTTCCAAATTAATAGTATACGAGGGAAATCGCTATGGCATCACTTTTGTAAAAATGATCTGTTGAAGATGGTATAACATTAGGAAATTAATAATGGATAATGAAGTTGTCCTTGCAATAAATCCCGGTTCTACGTCAACCAAAATGGCTTTGTACAACCGACAGGGGGCAATTAAGGTTGAGAAAATTGATCACAGTGGAACGGATATTTGTAACATGATGTCAATCCTGGAACAGTTGCCATTGCGGGTTGAAATTATAAAAAAAACCTTTATTCCCTGGCTGGAAGGGTACAAACTCGTGGCCGTGGTCGGGCGTGGTGGACTGGTAAAACCGTTAAAAGGTGGAATATATGCTGTTAATGATGACTTGATGGACGATACGATCAATTGTAAATATGCAACTCATGCCAGTAACCTGGGAGCGTCAATCGCTCACGGCATCGCCATGGAGTATAAAGTTCCGGCTTTCGTCGTTGATCCGGTAACGGTGGATGAATTTATTCCGGAAGCCCGGATTTCCGGAGTGCCGGAGATTCAGCGGAAGAGTCGCTTGCATGCTCTTAACATCAATGCCAGTATTCGCAAGGGAGCCGCCCAAATCGGAAAATCAATTGATAAAACAAAATTTGTCGTGGCCCATCTTGGCGGCGGGATTACGGTTGCGGCCGTGGATCGTGGTCGAATTATTGACTGCAATGATGCTCTGATGGGAATGGGTCCTTTTTCACCGGAGCGGGCTGGTGCTTTACCCTTGGAAGCGTTGATAAAAATGGCCATGAGCGGTAGCTATTCGTTCAAGGATTTGTATCGGAAATTTACGAAAAACAGTGGCCTGAAGGGCTATCTCGGTACCAGTGATGTCCGGGAAGTTCTGGACAGAATTGATCGTGGCGATGAGGAAGCGGCCCTGGTTTATCGGGCGATGATTTACCAGGTGGCCAAAGAAATCGGGGCTATGGCGACAACAATGAAAGGCAAACTGGATGGTATTATAATAACCGGTGGCATTGCCCATTCTGAAAAAGTGGTGAATGACCTTTCAGAACGGATAAAATTTATTGCGAATATTTCCGTCCATCCCGGTGAAAACGAACTGGAATCCCTGGCCGCCGGTGGATTCCGGGCGGTTGACGGTGAACAGGAAATTCAGTCCTATGTCAGTGAAAGTGAATAATTGTACAGGAGTTCTTGAATGATTAAAAGTTATCTGGATATTTTAAATGCTGTTCAGGAGAATAATCGGAAAAAGACAATATCCATCGCCATGGCCGATGATGCCAGCGTGCTGAAAGCCATTAAAGCCATTGACGAAAAGGGGATTGCCCATGCTGTTCTGGTGGGGAATTCAGAACGGATTAAAGCAATCGCCAAAGAGGTTGATTATCATATTACTGATGATATGATTGTCCATGCAAATGATGAAAGTGAGATTGCATTCAAAGCCGTCGAACAAATCCGATCTGGCCGGGCCAATATTTTGATGAAAGGCCATATCTCCACGCCGATTCTGATGAAAGCGGTGCTCGACCGGGAAACAGGCTTGCGTAAAGGCAGTGTGTTGAGCCATGTGGCGGTAGCTGAAGTTTCGACTTATCCCAAAATGCTGATCACCAGTGATGGCGGTATCAATATCGCCCCGGATATGGGAGATAAGAAAGCCATTCTCGAGAATATGGTTGATGTTTGCCGGAAACTGAGAATTGATCAACCGAAAATCTGTGCGCTCTGTCCGATAGAAAAGATCAATCCGAAAATCCAGGAAACAGTTGACGCGGCGGAATTGCAGCGGTTAGCTGAGGCCGGGGAATTTGGTGATATTATTCTTGAAGGACCCATGGCCATGGACGTGGCGCTGTCGGCAGAAGCTGCCCGGAAGAAAGGGCTTGACAGCCGTATCGCTGGGGATACAGATGCTATTCTGGTTCCCAATATCACCAGCGGGAATGCAATCATCAAAATTTTGATGTACTTGGCAAATGCCAAAGTGGGCGGATTGGTGGTAGGTGCGAAAGTCCCGATTATCCTGCTTTCCCGTTCAGACAAACCGGAAGAAAAATTTAATTCCATGATCCTGGCGATTCTCGTTTCGGATTAAACAGAAAAAACAACATTCAATTTTTGTAGTTTTATCGTCATTCCGATCCCGCCTTGGTGGGAGAAGGAATCTGTTCAGACCGGCGCTAAGTCTGTCATTATTCACTATTCTGAACAGATTGTTTCGTCGTTCATTGTATTCACTCCTCGCGATGACCATGCAGAAGATGCATGAACCAAGAATCAAGAACCAGGATGCACTACTTCATTAATCCACTACTCCAATTCTCATCCAATTTCAAACTTCAAGCACCATATTACTCCACTTTTCAAATTGAATTTTCATTGTTGATTCATTAACTTCCCGCACTGAACGCTAATATACATTTAGAAGGAGTTTAATATGCGAATAGGAATACTGACCGGCGGCGGAGATGTACCGGGTCTGAATCCGGCAATCCGGGCCGTGACAATGCGAGCCATCCGGGAGGGTCACGAAGTCATCGGGCTGCGGCGCGGCTGGGCTGGTGTGACGGAAATAATCCGGGAAAAGGATTACGATAACAGCAATAATTTTATCCATTTAACTGAAACCATCGTAGAACGTATTGCCCGTACGGGGGGAACATTTTTGCACTCCTCTCGAACCCGTCCGAGTCACATGATAAAAAAAGATGTTCCACAACATTTACAAAGCATCTATAATGAGGACATTAATGACCTGACTCCCGAAGTAATCAAAAACCTCGAATGGCTGAAGATCGATTATTTGATTCCCATTGGTGGTGACGATACGCTAAGCTACGGCGCTTATTTACACAACCAGGGATTTAAAGTGATTGCCATTCCGAAAACCATGGATGGCGATGTTCCCGGAACGGATTACACAATTGGATTCAGCACTTGCGTCAGCCGGACAATTGAAATGACTCATGCCCTGCGGACTTCCGCCGGTTCTCATGAACGTTTTCTGGTGATTGAGGTCTTTGGCCGATATGCCGGATTTTCAGCGCTCGTACCGGCGATGGCTGGCGCAGCGGATCGCTGTGTGATTCCGGAGTATAAGTTTAATATTGAACATCTGTGCGAACTGATGTCCGAAGACCGCCGTGACAATCCCAGCAAATATTCGGTTGTATTGATTTCCGAAGGTGCCATGTTCGAAGGAATGGAGATGATTTTTAAGGATAATGAAGCCGATGCGTATGGTCATAAAAAACTGGGCGGGATCAGTGATATCGTAGCCAAACAGCTGCGCAATATTTCGCCGAAATTCAACAATGGTGAAAAGGTGAACACCATAATCCAAAATCTGGGTTACTTAGTGCGCAGTGGTGCGCCGGATGCGATTGATTCTTTGGTGCCAATGGCCTTTGGAAACATTGCCCTGAACCTTGTTTTGGAAGGGAGATCCGGGCTACTAGTCAATCTGCACAATGGCAAATATGGCAATGCACCGTTGGATGTGGTTACGAGTTTTAAAAAAATAGTTAATATCGATGAGTTTTACAATACCGAACGGCTTTGCCCGAAGTATAAGAACTTTGAAGAAAAATCCTTTTTTATTACAACGAGTGAGCAGGATTAGAAGAACGATTGAAAGTGAACAATTCTATCAGGAAAGGAGTGCCGTGGCACTCCTTTTTATTGAATGGTATACTGGCAATATCGTTTGGTTTTGCCGGTCATAAATTGTAACTTCAGCGTTGGATTAGGTTGTTTGGCAGTCGATATAACTGATGAAAAAGATCACCGTTTGTTGGCTTGGATTGACTTTGCAGGGAAATCTTATGCGCATATAAATGATAACAATAAAATTTGGAGAAAATGATGGCTAAAAAAATGAAAAGTATGGATGGAAACACAGCGGCTACACACGTAGCGTACGCATTTAGCGAAGTCGCAGCGATTTATCCAATCACCCCGTCTTCCGGGATGGGCGAGATGGCAGACGCCTGGGCGGCCAAAGGTCTGAAAAACATTTTCGGTCAGAAAGTGGATGTGGTGGAATTACAATCCGAAGCCGGCGCTTCCGGTGCGGTGCACGGGGCTCTTTCCGGTGGAGCCATGACGACCACCTTTACCGCTTCCCAGGGCTTAATGCTGATGCTTCCGAATATGCATAAAATTGCCGGTGAAATGCTTCCGGCGGTTTTCCATGTATCCGCTCGTTCACTGGCTTGCCAGTCATTGTCAATATTTGGTGATCATTCGGATGTCATGTCAGCCAGAAATACCGGCTGGGCGCTAATGGCCGCCAGTTCTATTCAGGAAATTATGGACTTGGGTGTGGTTTCCCATCTGGCGACATTGAAATCCAATATCCCGTTCCTGAATTTCTTCGATGGTTTTCGGAATTCTCATGAAATCCAGAAAGTTTTCCCAATCGAATACGATACAATGCGTGAAATGCTTGATATGAAATATGTTGAGGCTTTCCGGGCACGTGCAATGAATCCGGAAAAACCACAGCTCAAGGTCGGGCAGGAAGGACCGGACACCTATTTTCAGGGACGTGAAACAGTGAACCAGTATTACATTGATGCTCCGGCAATTGTTCAGAAATACATGGACGAACTGGCAAAGAAGATTGGCCGTCAGTACCACCTGTTCGATTATTATGGTGCTCCCGATGCGGAAAAAATCATCATCATCATGGGCAGTGGTGCCGATACTGTTGAAGAGACGATTGATTATATGAATAAAAAGGGTGAGAAAGTCGGAGTTGTAAAAGTCCGTCTCTATCGGCCGTTTTCAGTGAAACACTTTGTCGATGCTATACCCGCATCGGTAAAGAAGATTGCCGTTCTGGACCGGACCAAAGAACCCGGATCCATCGGTGAGCCGCTGTATATGGACGTTGTGGTTTCCTTGGCTGGAAAAGATATGAAAATTATCGGTGGCCGTTACGGATTGTCATCGAAAGAGTTTACTCCATCAATGGTCAAAGCGGTTTATGATCACCTTGACGGGGCCGCTACTCACGGCTTTACGGTTGGTATCAATGACGATGTGACCAATACATCCCTGGAAATTAAAGAAAAAATCAATACGATTCCCGAAGGCACGATCTCCTGTAAATTCTGGGGATTGGGATCCGATGGGACTGTCGGGGCCAACAAAAATTCAATCAAGATAATTGGTGATAATACCGATATGTTTGCGCAGGGATATTTTCAATACGATTCGAAAAAGTCCGGCGGGACGACCCGCAGTCACCTGCGTTTTGGAAAACACCCGATCAAATCCGAATACCTTGTGGTTGAAAATGTGGATTTTATTGCGTGTCACAACCAGGCGTTCATGGATCGTTATGACATCCTTGAAGGCATTAAGGAAAAGGGCGTTTACCTGATGAACTCTATCTGGAGTAAAGAGGAAGCGTTTGAGAATTTGCCGCAGGAAATGCAAAAAACGATTATCGAAAAGAAGATTCGTTTCTACAATATAAACGCACTGGAAATTGCCAATAATATCGGACTAGGCGGACGCATTAATACGGTGATGATGGCGGCGTTTTTTATTATTTCAGGCGTTCTTGAAAAAGACCACGCGATTAAGCTGATCAAGGCTGCCATCGAAAAATCCTACGGTTCAAAAGGCCGTGAGATTGTTGAAATGAACTGGAAGGCAGTTGATGCGACAGCCGAAGCACTGGTCGAAGTTAAAGTACCTGCTGAATTGCCGGCTAAGCACGCTTCGGTTAAACAATTGGTTCCCGATGATGCTAATGACTTCGTAAAGAATGTTGTTGAGAAAATCATGCGTGAAAAAGGCGATGATATTCCGGTATCTCATATGCCTCTGGACGGTTATGTTCCGGTGGGAACAGCCAAACTGGAAAAACGCGGTGTAGCGCCAATGGTTCCGCACTGGATCAAGGAAAACTGTATTCAGTGTAATCAGTGCTCCTTTGTTTGTCCCCATGCTGCTATTCGTCCGAAATTGATCGATCCAAAAGACCTAGCCGATGCCCCGAAGGATTTTAATACACTGGATGCCATTGGGAAAGATGCCGGTATGAAATACCGTTTGCAGATCTATGTGGAAGATTGCCAGGGTTGTATGAACTGCGTTAACGAATGTCCAAAGGGTGCGCTCGTAGCCAAGCCGATTCAAGAGGAACGGGAAGCCGGTGAATCCGAAAAGGCGCTCTATTTCGATGCTTTACCGTCGGATGTTCTCAGCCAGGCGGTAAAGGTTGAATCTGTTAAGGGCAGTCAGTTCAAACAACCGCTGCTGGAGTTCTCAGGAGCCTGCGCAGGCTGTGGTGAGACACCTTATGTAAAACTGATCACTCAGCTCTATGGTGACCGGATGATCATCGCCAATGCCACCGGCTGTTCGTCAATCTGGGGCGGGACATTCCCAACAATTCCTTATGCCAGTAATAAAGACGGTCACGGTCCAAGTTGGGCAAATTCACTCTTTGAAGACAACGCAGAATACGGTTTGGGTATGCGCCTTGCTGTCGATGCCAACCGCAAGCAGCTGCATTTTAGTATGGAAAAAGCGCTTGAGATGGATGTGAATGCTGATTTTAAAGCATTGATTAAAGAAGCCTTTGAACTTTGGGATACAAAGGAAGTTGAAATCAAGGCGGTTTCGAAGAAAATTCAGGAGGCATTACCCGGACTGATCGAAGAAGCCTGTTGTGATAAAAAAGAGGTGTTGGCTAAAATCCAGGAACTGCAAAGTTATATTGTTCCCAAGAGCGTTTGGGCGTTTGGCGGGGATGGCTGGGCTTATGACATCGGCTACGGTGGTGTGGACCATGTCATGGCTTCTAACCGAAATGTCAATATTCTTGTAATCGATACTGAAGTCTATTCCAATACCGGTGGCCAGGCCTCCAAAGCGACGCCGCTTGGTTCGGTCGCCCGGTTTGCCGAAGCTGGCAAAACGACCAAGAAAAAAGACTTGGGTATGATGCTGATGAGTTACGGCTACGTTTATGTGGCTTCAGTTGCCATGGGCGCCAATAAGAACCAGTATATCAAAGCGGTGAAAGAAGCCGAAGAATACGATGGTCCGGCGATTATCATTGCCTATGCACCTTGTATCAATCATGGCTGTAATATGCAGATGACCCAGCAGGAAGAGAAAAAAGCCGTAGATACCGGTTACTGGATGCTCTATCGCTTCAACCCGGCTCTGAAAGCCGAAGGGAAAAACCCGTTTACCCTGGATTCCAAGAAACCGTTATTGCCGGTTGAAGAATTTCTGAAAGGTGAAAAACGGTATACATCCCTGAAACTCAGTTTCCCGGAAAATGCAGAAATCTACTGGAAAGAGCAGCAAGTGATTGTTGATGAACGCTATGAACAGTATCTGAAAATCACCAAGTAATAAAAAGTTCTAATCATTTCAGATAGAAAAAGGGCGGTTTCGACCGCCCTTTTTTATATACCGTTTATCATTTTGAGTGTGTTTATTCCGGATCGATTTTTCCGTATAATCGTTCATACCGTTCCGGGTACAGTTTTTTCATACAGCTGCGGCAGATTCCGTGACTGAACTCAGCATCGCTGTGTTTATCCAGGTAAACTTCAAGATTACTCCAGTACCCGGAGTCATCGCGGATTTTTTTACAGGCCGGGCAGATAGGAAGTAATTGTTTCAACTGCTTCATCCGGGTCAGAGCTTCAGTTAATTCATAGATTAGCTGTTCGCGCTCTTCTTCAATTCGCTTCCGGGATAGAATTTCGATTTGCAGTTTATGGTTGGATTTCACGATTTCTCCACGTCGTTCCCGCACAAGATCTTCCAAGCGGTTACGCTCTTGCTGAAGCGCTGAAGCGGCATCCTGTTTTTTCTGCAGCTCCTGTTTCAATTGTCCATGAACCTTTTGTAATTCCTGAATAGTCTGCTCCAACTGCAATTCTCGGGCTTCGAGTTTGACGATCATCATACCGAAAGATTCAGCCAGGTCAGTAATCTGTTCGGGATATTTATCGGTTTTGGCCATTTCGAAGATTGATTTATCGGGATCAAACGTATTTGCAGCGGCATTTTTAACTGCCCGGATCAGATAATCGAGAATATTTTCGGTTTCTGCAAGGTAATACATAATGACCTCATTTCTCCGGTGGTAACACCAGTTTACCTTTTTCCTGTAGTCGTTTGTATTCTTCCGGGTAATATTTTTTCATACAATCCGGACAGAGGCTGTGACTAAATTCAATCTCTGAATGTTCACTGATATATTCCTCCAGATCATTCCAATAGCCTTTGTCGTCTCTAATATTTTTACAGGAAGAGCAGATGGGTACCAGGCCTTTTAGTGTTTTGATATTGTCCAGCGCTTCCTGAAGGTCATCGACCAATCTTTTCCGATCTTCGTCAATCGTCTGACGTTCGAGAATTTCGGTCTGTAGCGTCTCGTTGGTTTTCATTAATTCATCAGTACGATCCCGGATGAGGGATTCAAGATTATCCCGGTAAGTCTGTAATTCTTTTTCAATTTTGGCCCGATTATCATATTCTGCCTGCAAATGAGCGTTCAGGTCTTTCAGCTTATCGATGGTTTGTTCGAGTCGAAGTTCGCGGGCTTCCACCTTTACAATCATCATACCAAAGGATTCTGCTAATTCATAAATCTGTTCCGGATATATACCGGTTTTCGTTAGCTCGAATATATCCTGAGGATCGCCATAACGCCGGCGGGATATATCTTTGGCTACTTTTGAAAGATAATCCAGTAGTTCATCGACTTTTTTATCATAATTGCCTTGTCCCTGTTTTTGAGCATGTTCAAGAGATTCTTTCTGTTCGTCTGAGATTTTCTGCCGTAGGGATTCCAGACGATTCAGCAGTTTTGGATCGGGGTCTCGGTCATTATTCATTTATTTGCTCCTGGTAATTGATTTTTGGTGATTGGTAAAGGGAATTTTAATATTTACAGTCGTTCCTTTATTAATTTCACTATTGATTTCGAATGTAACACCATAGGATTTAAGAATCTGGTAGGAACTATACAATCCCAACCCGGTTCCATTCGGTTTATCTTCATTTTTATCCGAATGATAGGCCTTTGTGGTAAAAAACGGATTAAACAATTTTGGGATATTATCTTTTTCAATTCCGCAGCCGGTATCTGCAATATTAATGTAGATGTATTGAGTATCAAAAGAAGTCTGGACTCCAAGTCGTTTTTTATCGGATAAAAACATAGCATCTGCGGCATTTTTGATGATGTTTACCAATCCCTGTGAAAAGTCACTGTAAACGCCGAATATAACGGGCAAATGCTCTGAAAAGTGGTAGTCTTTTTTTATTTTATTTTTGAAGTCGTGATCAGTTTCAAGAAAATCCAGTTCTCTTTCAAGCAAAGAATTCAAATTTATTTCTGTCTTATCCGAATCGTGTTCTTTGCGACATTTGATCATCATCGTGTCCAGGATTTTATCAATTTGTTTTGCCTGGTCGATGATCGGATCAAGGAAATGATTTTCGGTCAACATCTTTTTCATCATTTGGGCTCGGGCCAAAATTACTGTTAATGGGCTGCGAATATTATGTGCAATACCGGCTGCCAGAAGCCCGATTGACGATAATCGCTGCTCCTTCATCAACTCCAATTCCAATTCCCGCTGTCTCTCTTCCATTAGCTTCAAATCTGTAATATCCCTGGTGACAACAATCGCATGGGTAACTTTTTTTAATCGGTTAAAATAGGGATAATAAACCACATCAAAATAACGTTTTCCCAGTGCTGTGAAATTAAACCACTCCTGGTAGCGGACTTCATTGCCCTTGAAACATTGTTTTAAATTTCGACTTAGAACAGATTCAAAAACATCATTTCCCCAGACTTCCGATACGGTATTTCCGATAAAATCCGACCGATCCCGATTATGGGCAAAACAATAAGCATCATTGACTGCCTCATATTGATAATTTCGGTTAATCAGGGTCATGAATTCCTTTGAAGAATTGGCGATAAACTCATATTTTTTCCGCATATCTTCAGCACTGCGCCGTTCCCGAATCTGACGATTTAGATCACGGTTAGCTTTTTCCAATGCTTCGATTTTTTCTTCAAGTTCAATCTCACGCCCTTCGATTTTAACCATCATCATACCGAAGGATTCAGCCAGGTCAGAGATTTTTTGTGGATACTTTTCTTTTTTTGTTAATTCGAAAATCTCCTGTGGATTACTATATCGCCTGCGCGATACGTCTCTGGCGAGATCGATAAGGCGTCCAAATAAATGTTCAGTCTTATCATTATCGGTGTTCTGATTTGATTTCATGCCGGCTCCTTTATTGAACCATTATCAATAGACAATATTAATAAACTTCACTGAGATATTCCCTAAATTTTTTTAAAAGTTGAAATTATACCAATAGGCATTTGTCATTGCGAATCGGTTTTTATGCGTACTGATTTCAGCCCTGAAATAACCCTGATCGGGAATATCGATGGTTGGTAGTTGTACAGTGTAGTCAGTCAGTCGGTCTTGGAACTCTTTTGTGTGAAAACTGACCTCGGTTTGTTTCGCAAGGTCGCCGAGAAAAACAGTAAGCGTTTTAAGTGAACCGAAAAAATTGCTGGATTTTGCTGTAATGGTGAGAATTCTTTCGGAGTTCATGGATAAACATATAAACGGGCCATTTGAAATGATTACGTCTGCCCGTTTCAAATCCGCAATGATACTATCCTGCCCCTTCGACAGTTCGGATTTTACACCGGTAAGATTGAATCCGAATATCTGATTTTGATGTTCTCGCATAAATAATAGTGGCAATACAATCTGACGAAAGCGGTTAAAATTTCCATGGGAATCGTTTCCGGCGTAAATGAGTGGTTGATAGCATTTAAGCAACTGACTGATCCAGAATTGTTTACCTGTCTCAAAATCCGAAGAGTTGCTTCCATTTAGAATTTGGTATCCATTCAGACGTGGATGTGAGTCCCAGCGATTCCACGTGCCCCGGTGAATCAGAAGACGGTGAAGCCATGACGGATTATCAAAGGGATGAGCGGCGAAAGCCAGAGCGTTATCGGGGATCAAATCAAGAACTTTGGCATAGTGATTTTCGGTTTCTTTTCCCAGGGAATGTTCCATTCCGTCACCGGAACCAATGTGGAAATTCGGATCATTTAGGATTGCCATATGGACGGTTCGTCCAAATCCGTTATCCACCGATACCTCTTCTCCGGGAATGATCAGAAAATCCTGGTCTTCCGCATTCAAATCCTGAATGGATTTCTTGAATTGTGTCCATTTAGGCAGTTTGGGATCGTTTTCTGTCCAAGAATTCTCGGTATCGTCCAGGTCATAAGAATGCTCTGTCAATGCACAGAATGAAATTCCCATTGCGCCGGCCATTGGCCGATAACATTCCGGCGGGGCACCGAATTCAACCTGGTCTTCAGTAAAGGATGAATGGGCGTGCAAATCACCCCATAGCCAACCCTTTTCTTTTGGCAGCGGATCGGAATCGATGAAGATGTTGAATGGCCGCTGTGACAGTGTACGGTAGTTATCATTATGAATGATGGCGGCCTTTTTCCCGATCGTAACATAGGCAAAACAATCGACATTCAACCATTGGTTTTTGTACTCGGAAACGTCAATTTCAAAAATTCTGTGAAACCATTTTTGAGTCACCTGCTGTTTGAAAGATATGGGTATTTCCCGGTAAATTGATTGGTCACCCGAACCGATCAGCCGGATTAACAGTTTGTCGATGGTTACCGGGAACCAATGAGCGTCTTTGATCAACAGGAGAACCGGGATGCTGCCGGTTTCTGTACGATAGGGTAAATCAAAAAGGATTTCCGGCTGTTTTTTATACAGAAATCCCTTAAAGAGTGGCAAGTGATAATGTATTTCCGCGTAGAGAAAAAACGGTAACAGGATTAATCCAGCAAAGCTAAAATAGTCAGACCAATTGGTTGCAGAAAATACAATCATAAATCAAAGATAAGACAAAATTCCAGATATCACCAAAACTTTTAGAAAAAGCTAAAAAATTGTTAGAACGGGGAGAATGGCAGGGAGGAAAAATTGATTGACACTAACAGCATGAGGCGGTAAATTTAGCGTCACGATTAGTTTTAAAAGGGGGAATGATTGGCATCAACAGCAGATATTCGAAACGGATTAATTATCAATTTAAACGGTGACTTACTTCGGATTATTGAATTTCAACACGTGAAAATGGCCCGTGGCGGTGCCCGTATTCGTACGAAATTTAAAAATATTCGTACCGGCCAGGTAGTAGATAATACTTTTCGCTCTGGTGAAAAACTTGATGTTGTTCGCCTTGAAGCCGTCGAAATGCAATACCTCTATCACGACGGAAATCATTATATCTTTATGAATACCGAAACCTATGATCAGGTACCACTGGGTGATGAAATATTTAAAGAGGCATCCCAATACGTCAAAGAAAATGAAGTGATTAAGGTTCTTTTATTTGGAAGTGAGGCTGTCGATATCGACATTCCTTCTCATGTTAATCTCGTCATTGCCGATACGGAACCAGGAATGAAAGGCGATACGGTTACCGGTGCATCCAAAGCAGCGGTTATGGAAACCGGTTTGACCATCCAGGTGCCCCTGTTTCTTAATGTTGGCGATAAAGTTCGTATTGATACACGCTCCGGTACCTATGTTGAACGGATTAAAGAATAAAGCGAGAGGTCTATGAAAAAGAGTCAAATTCTTGATCTGGTCAAGATTCTTGAATCCCACGATATCGGTGAAATTGAAGTATCCCGATGGGGCCAAAAAATCAGAATTACCAAGAATTTATCTGGGAATGCTCAAAATGTGGTTCATGTGAAAGAATCTCTGTTGTCTAATAAACCGCCCCATTTTGTAGAATTGGCTGGCATTGCCGAAGAGCACAAGCCCGCCCCTAACGAGGAAAATGATGGTGGCACGGAAATAAAATCACCGATTGTCGGGACTTATTACCAGTCGCCGGCTCCCGATGCGGAACCTTATGTAAAAGCTGGCGATCGTATTGCAATCGGTCAGCCACTCTGTATCATCGAAGCCATGAAGATTATGAATGTCATCGAATCCGAAGTTTCGGGTAAACTGGTTAAAATTCTGGCGAATAATGCTCAAGCGGTGGAATACAATCAGACCTTGTTTCTTATCGATCCGGCTGGCTAAATTATCGGTGTTAAGAATTAAAAATTCGAATAGATTTTGATAGAAAAAATACTCATAGCCAATCGCGGCGAAATCGCATTAAGAATTATTCGGGCTTGTAAAGAGCTGGGTATTCCTACGGTTGCAGTTTATTCGACGGCAGATTCCTTGTCATTGCATGTTCGCTTTGCCGATGAAGCCGTTTGTATCGGTCCGGCGAACAGTCAAAGTAGTTACCTCAAACAATCTCAAATTATCAGCGCCGCCGAAGTCACCAATGCCGATGCCATTCATCCCGGTTATGGTTTTCTGGCCGAGAATCCCGATTTCGCTCAGATGTGTCTTGATAACGAAATTGTCTTCATTGGGCCGTCAGCATCGGTTATCAAACGTATGGGCGATAAAGCTGAAGCCCGGGCAACGATGAAGAAGGCTGGAGTACCGGTTATTCCGGGTAGTGAAGATGTCATTGCTGATGTTAAAACCGCACGAAAAGCTGCTACCGCTATCGGATACCCGGTAATTTTAAAGGCGGTGGCTGGCGGTGGTGGCCGGGGAATGCGCATTGTTCGGGAAGAATCTCAATTAGAAGAAGCCTTTTCGACCGCCCGTGAAGAGGCCCGGACTGCATTCGGTAATTCATCGATGTATATGGAAAAGCTGATTGAAAAGGCCCGTCATATTGAAGTCCAGATCATGGGTGATAACTTTGGTAATATTGCGTTTCTGGGTGAACGGGAATGCTCGATACAGCGGCGGCATCAAAAGTTGATTGAAGAATCTCCGTCACCCGCTGTCACTGAAGATTTACGGGAAAAATTTGGCAAGATCGCTATACGGGCAGCGAAAGCGGTCAATTATTCCAGTGCTGGTACGGTCGAATTCCTGATGGATAAGCATCGTAATATTTACTTTATGGAAATGAATACCAGGATTCAGGTCGAACATCCGGTAACGGAAATGGTGACCGGTTTTGACCTGCTGAAAGAGCAAATCAATATCGCTAATGGATTAAAACTGCCCAGATGGCTGCGCAAATTCAGGTTACGCGGGCATTCTATTGAATGCCGTATTAATGCTGAAGATCCCTATAAAAACTTTCTGCCTTCTCCGGGGAAAATTACGGCATTTCACGCACCCGGCGGCCCGGGTACCCGGATGGATACACATGTCTATGCCGGTTATGAAATTCCCTCAAATTATGATTCCCTGCTGGGGAAACTGATAACCCACGGTAAGGATCGGGAAGAAGCCATTGCCCGTATGGAGCGTGCACTGGATGAAACGATTATTGAAGGGGTTGCGACTTCAATTCCCTTTCATAAGGCAATTATAAAAGATCCGGCATTCCGGGCAGGTGATTTTCATATCGATTTTTTAAAAGATTTTAAGTTTTAATTAACAATTTCTTCAAGGAGGAGCATCAATGAACGTACCAGAGAATCTCAAGTATACCAACGATCATGAATGGGCACTTGTCAATGAAGATATTGCAACCGTTGGGATAACGGAATATGCAGCCGGAGAACTGGGGGACGTTGTGTATGTGGAATTGCCTGAAGTGGGTGCTGTCGCTACAAAAGGCGACTCAATTGGCACTATTGAGGCAGTCAAAACCGTAGCTGACATTTACAGTCCTTTGTCCGGCGAAATTATTGAGGTTAATGGTGTATTAAATGACAGTTCTGAACTGATCAACCAGGATCCTTTTGGTGAAGGTTGGATCGTGAAATTAAAACTTTCGGATAGTTCCGAATTGCCTGAACTTCTCAATCATGAAGATTATAAAAAACTGATTTGACACTATGCATTATATTCCAAATACCAAGGATATTGAGAAAGAGATCCTGCAGGCAATCGGCGTTGATAAGTTTGAGGATCTGATTAAAAATATTCCCGATAAATTTCTTCAAAAATGTCGGATTAAACTGCCGGAATCACTATCGGAACTGGAAGCGACTAAGAAGATTGGTAAAATGGCCGGACAAAATCTGGATACCGATTCAATGGTTTCCTTCCTGGGTGGTGGTAGCTACGATCATTTTATTCCGGCAGCCGTGGATTTTTTGATCAACCGTTCGGAATTCTATACCGCCTATACACCATACCAGCCTGAAGTTTCCCAGGGTACGTTGCAGTCTATTTACGAATATCAATCCATGATTTGTCATCTAATGGATATGGAAGTGGCCAACGCGTCTATGTATGACGGTGCAACAGCGCTGGCTGAAGCCGCCATTATGGCGGTTAATAAAACCCATCGGAATAAAGTTCTGGTATCGGAACTTATTAATGTCAATTCTCGGAAAGTTCTGGAAACCTATCTTCAGACTAAAGATATTGAAATTCAGTATTTGCCGGAGTTGGCAGGTGTGACTGATTTGAGTAAATTGGACGCGCTGTTGGATGATCAGATCGCTGCGTTATTGGTTCAGACTCCAAATTTCTTTGGAAATATTGAAGATCTGAATGGAATTGCTGAAAAATTGCATGTGAATAAATCCCTATTGATCCTGTCAGTAAATCCGGTTGCAATGGGATTGTTAAAAACACCGGGTGAACTGAATGCTGACATCGCTGTTGCCGAAGGGCAGGCATTGGGAATTCATCAATCTTTTGGTGGCCCCTATCTCGGGATTTTTACCACAAAAAGAGACCTGATCCGGAACATGCCCGGCCGGATAGTGGGCGAAACTGTTGATATTGACGGTAAGCGGGGTTATGTACTCGTCTTGCAAACCCGGGAACAACATATTCGGCGTGAAAAGGCTACTTCAAACATCTGTACTAATCAAGGTCTGATGGCTCTGGCCTCAACCATTTACCTGTCCCTGATCGGTAAAGCCGGTTTGAAACAGGTGGCGAAATTATGTCTGAGTAATGCCCATTATCTTGCTGAAAAAATTGTGGCATTACCGAATTTTTCGATGGCATATGAAAAAACATCATTTTTTAATGAGTTTGTAATTGAAACTCCCGTTCCTGCGGATATAATCGTTAATGCCGCTCTTGAGGAACAGTTTTTTGCCGGCGTCGATTTGGGTAAATTCAACGAAAAATGGAAAAACCGGTTGTTGATTGCCGTCACAGAAAAACGCAGTCAGCAAGAAATGGATGATTTTATCAATTTTTTGTCTAAATTTTGACCTGTATGAAAATATTCGAAAATCTTAAATCCATAGCAGATAAAAAAGGTGGGGCATATTTCGTCCTGATTGATCCTGATACCCGTAAAGGTTCCGAATTAAAGGATTTTATTCAGGAAATTAGTTGTCAGGGCGCCGATGCGATTCTGGTTGGAGGTAGCCTGATTATTGACATGGATTTTCAGAATTCGATGAAAATCGTCAAAGAAAACAGTAAGTTACCAATCATCATTTTTCCAGGATCCGTTCAACAACTGTCGTATGATGCTGATGCGATTTTGTATTTATCATTGATAAGCGGACGTAATCCCAATTATCTGTTTGGTGAACATGTAATCGCAGCTCCGTTTATAAAAAAAATGGGGATTGAACCGATATCGACGGGATATATGTTGTTTGAATCGGGAAGTACAACAACAGCTGAGTTCATGAGTAATACAAAGCCGCTTCCTGTCAATAAACCGGAAATCGCCATGGCTCATGCTTTGGCCGCACAATATATGGGCTTCAGCACGGTATATATGGAAGCCGGCAGCGGTGCTCTGCGGTCTATCCCAAATCAGGTGGTGAAAGCCGTATCCAGTTACATTGATATTCCGGTAATTGTCGGTGGCGGCATTCGAACACCCGAAGAGGCCCGCCTCAAATCCGAGGCCGGGGCGACATTCATTGTCACCGGTAATATTTACGATAATTCTGAAAATATAAAACTCATCAATGAATTTGCCCGGGCTGTCCATATTAAGGAAAACTCTTAGTGGCACCGATTATTTCCCGGGATTCCATTCAATCAGAAATAAAACAGCAACTGCTCGAAAGTGCTAGGGTCAAAGAGAAACTCGCCGCGACGTGTAATGACAGTATTGCCGACGCTGCTGAATTACTGATCACGGCCATTGCGAAAGGCGCGAAGATTTTGTTGTGTGGCAATGGTGGCAGTGCCGCCGATGCCCAACATATTGCAGCCGAGTTGGTTGCTCGCCTAAAAAAAGAGCGGATCGCCATACCGGCTTTGGCACTGACGACCAATACATCAACATTGACCGCTCTGGCAAACGATTACGATTATTTTAAAGTTTTTACCCGACAGGTAGAAGCATTTGGAAGATCCGGCGATGTTCTGATCGGAATCAGTACCAGTGGTAACTCAAAGAATATTATTGAGGCGCTGAAATACGCTATTAGAAATGGCCTACAGACTGTGGCATTAACGGGTGGCGACGGTGGAGAATTAACACAAATCGCCGATGTCAGTATCGTTGTTCCGTCACAGAGTGTGCAGCGGATCCAGGAATCCCATATCGCTATCGGGCACATTTTATGTGATCTTCTGGAGCAATCCGTCAGTAATTAGGAATGATAAGTAATTCTGTGAATGCAGCATTTAGTTCAAGATTATATCAATTATCTCACCATAGAACGTAATCTATCTGGAAATACACTCGATGCGTACAGGAACGATCTGGGCCGATATTGCCAGTATCTTCAGGAAGAGGGTATTAAGCGTCCAGACCAGATCGATATCAATATTATCCAAAAATTTATCAATACTCTGGCGGATATTGGGCTGGTCGCCAGCAGTCTATCCAGAAATTTTTCTTCAATTCGCTCTTTTCACAAATTCCTGATGGGGGAGAACATTGTTCAAACTAATCCCGCGGAACTGCTGCAGTCTCCCCGTCTGCCGGCCCGATTGCCGAAAATACTGGATTTAAATGAGATCGAAGCGATTTTGGAAACCATCGATATCAATACAAATAAAGGTATTCGGGATCGTTCAATCATTGAAACGCTCTATTCAACTGGTCTGCGCGTGTCGGAGCTGACAACCCTGGAGATGAACAGTATCTTTTTTCAGCATAATGTAATCCGGGTGATCGGGAAAGGCTCCAAAGAACGCATCGTTCCCTTTGGCGACCGTGCCAAGAAATATCTGAAAAATTACATAAGTGCCGTACGCTCGCTTTTGCTGAGATCGACAAAAAGTGGTGATATTCTTTTTTTAAATATGCGGGGTACACCACTGTCCCGAATGGGAGTCTGGAAAATTATTCAGCAATACGTTAAGTTAGCGGGCATCCGAAAACAGGTCAGTCCCCATGTGTTTCGGCACTCTTTTGCGACACACTTGTTAGAAGGCGGCGCGAATCTGCGGGCCGTTCAGGAAATGCTGGGACATTCGGATATTTCAACGACGCAGATTTACACTCATCTGGACAGGGAATACCTGATTGAACAACATCGAACATTTCACCCGAGGTGGCAATGAACTTACAATATATCATTTTGCTGGCGCCCCCGATTTTACTGGCGCTGACCTTTCATGAATTTTCCCATGGCTGGATGGCCTATAAGCTGGGTGACCCGACGGCCAAACAGGCCGGCCGGCTTTCCATGAATCCACTGGTTCATCTGGACCCTTTTGGGACGCTGATGATTTTCCTGGTACGATTTGGCTGGGCGAAACCAGTGCCGGTGAATCCGCGCTATTTCAAAGAACCCAAACGGGATATGTTGCTGGTTTCCATTGCCGGTCCGGGCGCTAATATGCTCCTGGCATTTGTAAGTGGAATGGTGCTACGTACGTTCCACGCCGGCAGTTTTAATTTTTTACCGGCGAATATTCTGCAACCGATTTACATTATGATCAAGTTCAGTTTGCAAATCAACCTGGCCTTAGCCATTTTTAATCTACTACCGGTTCCACCTTTGGATGGATCGAAGATACTGTACGGAATTTTACCGCCTCAATATGAATATATCTATGAATACCTGGAACGCTACGGGCCATTTGTCCTTATGGGGTTGATCCTGTTTGGGATGCTGACCCGGATTTCAATTCTTGGTGCATTTATCTACCCCTTTGTAAATTTCTTTTCGAGATTATTTGGGGGTGC
>CAZAKB010000022.1:24379-30634 GCA_964485475.1 uncultured bacterium | reverse complement strand
GGGGCAATTCATGAATTGCCTCTACGGTTGTATTATTTCGGATTTGTCTGTTGGGGCATGGTTCCGATTTATCGGGATGCCGCTTTGGTCGTTCCACCCTCCCGGAGGTTCAAAACCTCCGGGAGGGCTACGCTAATTATATTCCTGCCAGCTGCGGATTTCCAGGCGTTTATCGGCGCCCCTGCTGATGGATTCGATAAAGCGCATGGCGATCTGCCGGTTTGTGATCAGCATGACATTATAATCTACCGCAGCACGCCGGATCAGGTAGCCGTTGGTAAGCTCTTCATTCTGGTAATTCTTGGGAATATTGATCACCAGGTCAATTTTGCCTTCCTTGATCATATCCACGGCGTTGGGTGATTTTTTATCCAGCGGCCAGTACACCGTTTGAACCGGTATCTGGTTCACTTTCAGGAAACTGGCGGTTCCGCCGGTGGCATAAAGATCAATCCCTGACTGGCTGAGAAAGCGCACACCCTCCAGCAGTTCCGCTTTAGATGAAATCGGCCCGGTGGACAACAGAACACTCTTAAACGGAAGTTGATACCCCACCGATATGAGCGCTTTCAGGAATGCTTCTTCGAAATTTTCACCCAGGCAAGCAACTTCACCGGTAGATGCCATCTCCACGCCAAGGGTTGGGTCGGCGCCTTGCAGCCGGGTAAAGGAGAATTGCGGCGCCTTGACACCCACATATTCCAGTTCAAAAGATGAACTCGACCACTTCTGCACCGGCACCCGCATTATCACCCTGGTTGCCATATCGATGAAATTCTTTTTCAGCACCTTGGAGATAAATGGAAAACTCCGTGACGCCCTCAGATTACACTCAATGACCTTAACCTGGTTATTTTTCGCGATATACTGAATATTAAAAGGCCCATTGATGTTTAATGCTACAGCGATTTTCTTGGATATGGAACGCACCTGGCGAATGGTTTCCAGGTAGGTGCGCTGCGGCGGAAACACCAGCGTGGCATCCCCGGAATGCACCCCGGCGTTTTCCACATGCTCGGAAATGGCATAGGCGATAATCTCACCGTTCTGGGCCACGGCGTCGAATTCGATCTCCTTGGCATTTTCCAGGAATTTGCTGATCACGGTCGGATGGTCCGGCGACAGGGTCACCGCTTTTTTCAAATATTCTTCCAGCTCGATGTCATTAGACGCGACTGCCATGGCCGCGCCGCTCAAGACATAGGATGGCCGGATCAGGACAGGATAATGATAATCACTGGCAAACTGTTTCGCCTCTTCTACAGAGGTCAGTTCCTTCCAGATCGGTTGATCGATGCCCAACTGGTCCAGCATATCGGAAAAATGCCGGCGGTTTTCGGCTTTATCGATATTTTCTGGCGCTGTGCCGAGAATACGAATGCCATCGTGATGCAGTGTTAACGCCAGGTTATTGGGGATCTGCCCGCCCACCGATACGATCACGCCGATGGGTTTGAACATGCGGTAAATTTCCGTGACCGATTCCCGGCTGATCTCGTCAAAGATCAGGTAATCCACCTCATCGTAGTCGGTGCTGACCGTTTCCGGGTTATAGTTCAACAAAATGGTTGAATAACCCAGTTTGCGCAATGTCTTTCCCGCGTTGACACAACTCCAGTCAAATTCCACCGAGCTGCCGATGCGGTATGCGCCGGAGCCCAGAATGATCACTGTATTGGGATCAAAATGCTCCAGATCGTGTTGATCGGCGTGATAACTTAGGTAAAGGTAATTCGTTTTCGCCGGATATTCAGCGGCCAGTGTATCAATCTGACGGATTTTCGGAAAGAGTTGGGCGGCTTCCCTCTGTTTACGAATTTCAGATGCGGTCTGAGCACTGATGTTCCCGATCTGTTCATCGGAAAAGCCGGACTGTTTGGCGGTTTTTAAAAGTTTTTTGGGGATTTGCTTCGATGCGTTTTTCAGGGCCAGTTCGATATCGACAATATTCTTCACTTTATAAATAAACCAGCGATCGATGTGGGTCAGTTCATGAATTTTCGTCACCGAAAATCCCTGTTTAAGGGCTTCGGCCACAGAGAAAATACGTTCCTCGGTGGGTTGCTGCAATTCGGTTTTCAAATCATCAAAGGACAGATGCTTATTTCCCACCAGTCCGCAGGCACCGCTTTCCAGCATTCGGATGCCTTTTTGCAACGCTTCTTCGAAACTGCGACCAATTGCCATGATCTCGCCCACGGATTTCATGCCCGAGCCAATCTGTTTGGACACCCGACGGAATTTTTTCAAATCCCACTTAGGAATTTTTACGACGCAGTAATCCAGGGCCGGTTCGAAAAAGGCGGAGGTTGTCTGGGTGATGGAGTTTTTCAGCTCATGCAAACCGAATCCCAGGGCCAGTTTGGCAGCGATAAAGGCAATCGGATAGCCCGTCGCTTTAGACGCCAGCGCCGAACTCCGGGAAAGTCGGGCGTTCACTTCAATGACCCGGTAATCATCGGATTGGGGATGATAAGCGTATTGAATATTACATTCACCGACAATCCCGAGATGCCGAATAGTTTTTATGGCAATTGTACGGAGTTTATGATAGTCGTGATTGGACAGGGTTTGGCTGGGTGCAACGACGATGCTTTCGCCGGTGTGAATACCCATGGGATCAAGGTTTTCTATATTACAGATGGTTATACAATTGCTGAAGCGGTCGCACATGACCTCGTATTCCACCTCTTTCCAACCCAGCAGGTATTCCTCTATCAGGACCTGGTTTGTATAGGTCAGCGCTTTGCCGACTTTTTGAGTCAACTCCTCCTTGTCACGGCAGATTCCAGAACCCAGTCCACCCAGCGCAAAGGCAATCCGCACCATGACAGGGTAACCGATCTCATCAGCTATTTTCAGGGCATCAGATGTGGATTCGGCAGTGGAACTCCGGGCTGTCTTAATATCGATTTCATTGAGTTTATTGATAAACAAGCTACGGTCTTCGGTTTCCAGAATGGTATCGATGGAAGTTCCCAGAACCTCGACCCCGTATTTCTGAAAAACGCCCCGGCGATTCAGTTCAAGGCCGGTATTCAAGGCCGTCTGCCCGCCAAAACCCAGTAAAATGCCATCTGGTTTGGTTTTTTGGATGATTTTCTCTACAAACTCGGCATTCACCGGCAGAAAGTACACCTCATCGGCCAAGTTTTCCGATGTCTGGATCGTGGCGATATTCGGATTGACCAGGATCGTGTAAATTCCCTCCTGTTTCAGCGCCTTGATCGCCTGGCTACCGGAATAATCGAATTCCCCGGCCTCCCCTATTTTCAGAGCAGCGCTACCGAGTATGATGACTTTCTTGAGTGATTTATCCATTCAAAAATCCAATGTTAATGATTGGGTTAATTATTTAACCGCAGAGTGCGCAAAGATTAATTATTATAATAACTCCGTGCTCTCTGTGGCAATTTTATTATAGCATTTCAATAAACTTGTCAAAGATGAAATCCGCGTCTTCTGGGCCCGGTGCGGCTTCTGGATGAAACTGTACGCTCATAAAGCGACCGGATTCGTGGATGATACCTTCGTTGGTTCCATCGTTCAGATTGCGAAACCAGGGTGACCAGCCTTCGGGAATTGTCTCGTCACTCACGGCAAATCCGTGATTCTGAGAAGTGATAATGCAGCGGTTAGTTCCCTGTTCCATCACCGGCTGATTCTGTCCGCGATGGCCGTACTTTAATTTATATGTATCGGCACCGGCCGCCAATGCTATAATCTGGTTTCCCAGGCAAATACCGAAAGTCGGAATGTCATTAGATAAAGTATATTTGGCGCTCTCAATCGGTTGCAAACACTCTTTCGGATTTCCGGGGCCATTGGAAATCACCAGTCCGTCAAATTCATGCTGACTGATATCCGTATCCCAAGGCAAGCGCAGGACTTCGACATTACGCCTCAGCAAATGCCGAATGATACTCAGTTTACAGCCGCAGTCCAGAACCGCGACTCTTTTTGTCCCTTTACCGGATGTTGTAACTTCAGTTGGGCTGACTCTTTTCACGATATTTTCATGGTTGGGGTCATAAAACCCGATATCATCATGTAACACGATCTTACCGAGCATACTCCCTTTTTCACGCAGTATCCGTGTCAGGCGGCGGGTATCAATGCCGCTGACCGCCGGCACATTTGCGGATTTTAGCCAATTCGAAAGGCTCTGCTCAGCCTGCCAGTGACTGTATTTCATCGATTCTTCGGAAACCACAAGCCCGGTCACCTGGATTCGATCCGACTCAAAATGCTCCGAGTTAACCGAGAAATCATTCTCAGGAATACCGTAATTTCCAATCAGCGGGTAGGTCAATACGAGTATCTGTCCGTAATATGACGGATCGGTCAGACTCTCGGGATAACCAACCATCCCGGTATTAAATACGACCTCACCGGCCGCAGATATATCGGCGCCAAAGGAGACTCCTTCGAATATTGTTCCGTCTTCTAAAACGAGTTTTGCTTGTAATCTTTCCATCTATTTTACCATTTCAAACATGTTTCAGGGTAATTTTGATCACGTCGGGACAGAATTTAAGGTTTATTTTAAAATTTACGAACGGAAATTACAGTTTTTATTCCACCCGAACTTGATTTATACTGCTTTGACCATTAGACTGTAACTGGTAATTAAATTCAAACTCTGAAATAGTTATAAGAAAAACTCGGAGGTAATATGTTTGAAGGAATTAATTTTTGGGCGATCATTGTCGCTACACTCTGGAGTATGATTCTGGGAATGTTGTGGTATACCAAGATTCTTTTTGGAAATACCTGGATGAAACTGGTGGGATTGAAAACTGAAGATATCGATCCAAAAGATTCCTACCGGGGGATGATTATCAGTGTATTAACGGCGTTTATCGCTGCCTGGACCCTCGCCTGGTTGATGAAGGCTACGGGAACCTTTGGCTACTGGTATGGAATGCGGTTGGGCGCCTGTATTTCAGTGGGATTTATTGCCACAACACTTTTCTCAAACGATGCCTATGATCAGAGGTCGGTCAAACTCAGTCTGTTGAATTCAGGGTATCGTTTTTTCTTTTTTCTGGGTGCCGGCGCAATTATCGGCGCATGGCAATAAAATATAAGGGGCACAGCGTGCTGTGCCCCTACAAAGACTTTATGGCATAGTCTCGATAGAACTGGGTTCTTACTTGATTTTCCAGATATTATCCTCTGAGATGATCTCCTGATCACCTAAAAATACATGGCGGCCGGCGCCACCTTCCCTGAAATCCACCACAATATCCACATGCTGAGCAGACTCGTTCATGGTCCCGGCTTTTTTAAATTCCGCCAACTTATCTTTTACATCGGCTGCATCAGGATCATCGACATAGCAATCGGGATAGCTCTCTCCAATAGCGATGTGCAAAGTCCCTCCTACTTTTTCTACAAACAAGGGATGTTTTAATGCGACTGTCAGCCCCTGGTTCATGCCTAGTGCAACTTCACCAAGCCGATGGGAACCGTCGTCGGTTTCGATAATGTTTTTCAATGCATCAAACGCCTTCTCCGCACTGTAATCAACAATCTGTCCCTTTTCCAGTTTCAGGTTAATGCCCTGAATTGTTACACCATTATAATACACCGGCAGATCAACAAAAATCTCCCCTTCCACGGAATTAGCGTCTGGGCTGGTGTAAACTTCGCCATCAGGAAAATTGCGCTCACCCACACACTTGATTGGATTTCGATCCTTGATATTCATGGTTAATGTTAGCAGCTTCCCGGTTTTCGGATGCTCCGTTTCAATGCGAATTATGCTACTTTTTCCCATTAACTGAGCGATCGGTTCTTCGATAGCATCCAGTAGTTTCGGATCGGTTAGTGATGTTTTGATAATTACATCAGTGTAGTCTGCCAGGGTCATACCTTCGAGATCGGCAAATGCCTGAGTTGGAAACAGTGTTAGTACCCAAGGTTTGCTTAGACGGATCTGTTTAAATGGCATATCTGCCCTTGATAGTGCCTGAGACGGCATATCCGGCAGGTTCGCAAACAGTTGTGGTGATTCAGAACCTAATATTTCAATGTATTTCGTCATCGCCTCATAGCGATCGTGATGCCAATCGGGCACTCTGTTGATCTGCTCGATTTTGCCATATTTGGTTATTGAGGCACCCCAGACTTGTCCCCGGTTGTTGTCAGGAGGAACCATACAGATGTCGGCAATAGCACCCGCAGCAAAGATTTTGTCCTGAAGTACGGACATCAGCGGCCAGGTGATATGCTCGCCTTTAACCATTATAA
>CAZAKB010000022.1:0-24279 GCA_964485475.1 uncultured bacterium | reverse complement strand
AATAAACAAGTCTGAGAATTTGTTTGTAATATCTTTGTGGCAATTGTTCAAAATATTTATATCTTAAACATAAGATTAGGAGGGCTATGTGAGACGACGTGATTTTTTAAAAACAGGTGTGGTTTTAGGAACTGGCATTGCAGTACTGCCAAGTTGGTGGCAAGCCTGCCAATCGAAAGTCGCACAAGGATCGATTGAAAATATGGAAGCACTATTTGGAATTACCAAAGCAAAGATGAAAGAACTGCTGTCGGTCGCGCTGTCTCATGGCGCCGAACGGGCAGACCTCTTTTTCGAATATAAAATCAGTTCATCATTGAAACTGGAAGATGAAATCATTAAAGATGTCAGTCATGGTATTTCCCTGGGTTTGGGTATTCGTGCTGTGATTGGCGAGCAGATCGGTTATGCTCATACTGATGATCTGGATTTTGAAAAAATGATTGATACCGCCAAAGCTGCAAGCTTTATTGCCAACAGCGTTGGAGCAGCCAGGATTGCGGATTTAGGAAAAACGAAAAAACTAGACCTCTATTCCATTAAAAATCTGGCAGTGGATTGTGATCTTGCTAATAAAATCCAACTGCTGCAATCCATAGATTCTGTAGCCCGTGGTTTTGATTCAAAAATTACCAAAGTCAACGTTACAATTGCCGATGAAATGAAGCAAATCATGTACATGGATTCCACCGGTAAGTTCTTTACCGATGTTCAGCCGATGGTGATGGTTAGGACGAGGACTCTCGCAGAAGACGGTAATAAACGGCAAAGTGGCTATTCCGCCGGTGGTGGCCGGGCGGGTCTGGATTTTTATACAAAACCCGGAAACCAGCCGGAGGAAATTGGCCGTGAAGCAGCTCAGATTGCACTCACAAATCTTGATGCTAAACCGGCACCGGCCGGACCACAGATGGTGGTTCTTGGCCCTGCGGAAAGTGGCGTGTTGCTTCATGAAGCGGTTGGGCACGGACTTGAAGCAGATTTCAACCGAAAAGATTTATCCAATTATGCAAACCAGGTTGGTGAAAAAGTTGCCTCTGAGCATTGCACAATTATTGATTCCGGGATCATCCCCAACTTGCGTGGTACGATCAATATCGATGACGAAGGAAACCTGCCGACAGAATCGGTACTGATCGAAAAGGGAATTCTGCGTGGTTATATGCACGATACAATTTCCGCAAAAGCCATGAATGTTGCACCAACCGGTAATGGACGCCGGCAATCCTACAAATATCCACCTATTCCCCGTATGACCAATACTTATATGACCGGTGGTGATTACGATCCTGAAGAGATTATCCGGTCTGTAAAATATGGCGTCTTCGCTAAACGTTTTGGCGGCGGCCAGGTGGATATCACCAAAGGTGATTTTACCTTTGGTGTATATGAAGCCTATTTGATTGAAAATGGAAAACTGACCGCTCCGCTGAAAGATGTGACCCTGATTGGTAACGGTCCCGAAGTAATGCGGAACGTGACAATGGTCGGAAATGATCTGAAAATGTCAACCGGTGGCTGGGTCTGCGGAAAATCAGGACAAAGCGTACAGGTGACGTTGGGCATTCCGACCGTAAAAGTCAAGGAAGTTACCGTTGGTGGAACACAATCGTAAAGGAACAAGATGAGTAATTATAAAACTATTTCCGAATACATTATTACAGAATCCCAAAAGAACGGCGCTGACCAGGTTGATGTCATCATTGTCAACAGCACCAACGCCAATATAACTGTAAGATTGGGTGAAATTGAAGAATTAAAGCAATCGAATCCGAAATCTCTGGGCATCCGTGTTTTTAAAAACCAACGAAAAGCGCTGACTTATACGAGTGATTTCAGAAAAGAATCGCTTCAAAAACTGGTCAAAAAAACCGTTGAAATTGCATCCGTTACCGGTTCCGATAAATACAGCGGCCTTCCGGAAAAGAATTTATTGGGTATTGCCAATGTTAAATTACCCCAATTCGATCAAAATATTGCTTCAGTCACTACCGATAAAAAAATCCGGATGCTGAAGGATATGGAAAAAATTGGAATGGATAAAGATCCGTTGATTACGAATTCTGACGGAGCCAGTTGGAATGACTCAAAAGCCCATGTCGTACTGGCAAACTCGGAGGGATTTTTCGGTGAGGAAGATTATACATCAGTAAACATGAGCCTTTCTCTGATGGCCGAAAAGGATGATGTTAAACAGACAGACTATTGGTATTCTGCCAGCCGCTATCTTGATCGCCTGGATTCCATTGATAAAATTGCCGCGACTGCTGCCGATCGAACACTCCGTAAACTTGGTGGTAGAAAACCTAAAACTCAGAAAGTCCCGGTTGTATTTGATCCGGTTGTTGCCGGTGATTTCTTAAGAATAATATCTCAGACTATTGTCGGAAACTCCATTTACAACAAGAATTCGTTCCTGGTAGATAAATTAAAAGAATCCATTGCCGTGAAAGATCTCACAATTATTGATGACGGTCTATTGAAATATGGCTTGGGCTCCCGCCTGTTTGACGATGAAGGCCTTCCCAGTCGGAAAAATGTCATCATAGACCACGGTGTTTTAAAAACCTATCTGTGCGATTGTTATTCCGCCCGAAAACTGGGTTTTGAACCGACTGGTTCAGCCACCCGTGGAGTTACTTCAAATCCGTCATCGGGTACATCGAATTTCTATATGCAGAATGGAACAATATCCCCGGAAGAAATTATCGCTTCCGTTAAAAACGGGCTCTATCTGACCAGTGTAGACTGGGTCGGTATTAATTATGTAACAGGTGATTATTCCCGCGGCGCTTCGGGCATCTGGATCGAAAATGGCAAACTGACCTACCCTGTTCAGGAATTTACCGTAGCGGGCAATATGCTGGACATGATGAAAAATATTACCATGATCGGGAATGACCTGGAATTCCGTAACAGCATCGCAGCTCCAACATTCAAAATGAAAGAGATGACCATCAGCGGGAGTTGATGATTGTCAAAATAATAATTCGTTTCTTTACCGGAGATTTGCATTAATCGTTCAGATTGTGTATCATTTCTTGTTAATGTAGTGGAATTGGAAATAATCGGGAGTTCAGCATGATAAAATTCGAGAATATATTTGATAAATTCGTAAAATGGTCAGAAGTACATGGTATTCGAATTCTGTTCATTATCTTGCTAATGGTTACGGCTTTATTTCTGACAAAACTATTAACCCGGCGGATTTTTAAGACATTCCATTTCAAAGACGACGAACAGATTAAACGACAGAATACACTGAGTTCGGTATTTCAGTTTATCTTTCAAATCATCATTATCACTATTGCCGTTGTCACGATTCTAAGCGAATTAAAAATCGAAATCGGACCAATTCTCGCTGCTGCCGGTATTCTTGGATTAGCCGTTGGTTTTGGCGCTCAAAGCCTGGTTAAAGATATCATTAGTGGTTTTTTTATTCTATTGGCTGATCAGATCAGAATCGGGGATGTTGTCGAAATCGCCGGAAAATCCGGTTCAGTTGAAGGTTTGAATTTACGCATGGTGACCCTGCGGGATCTCTCCGGAAATGTTCATTACATTCCAAATGGTGAAATTACTGTTGTCACCAATATGACCAAGGGCTATTCACGCTATGTCTTCGAAATCGGTGTGGCATATCGTGAAAATGTTGACGAGGTCATGAATATCATGCGAGCAGTCGATGCGGAAATCCGTGACGATCCCAATTTCAAAGACGACATTCTGGAACCACTGGAAATATTGGGACTGGACAAATTCGGTGATTCATCGGTTGTTATTAAAGCGAGGACAACCACAAAGCCAATCTTGCAGTGGCGAATTGGTCGGGAATTCAAACGGCGTCTCAAGATTCAGTTTGATGAAAAAGGTATCGAAATCCCCTATCCCCATCTGACACTTTATATGGGCAAAGACAAAGAAAACCAATCACCTCCACTGAATATCACCGTCAACAAATAAAGTTTTGTAAGAAAGTGCCTCAATCAATATCCCCACCGAAGAAAAAACGGAAAGGAAACCAGATGCTGATTCCAACTTTCATAATGGCCGGCCTAGCCATTGTTCTGGTTATCATCGGAATGAATAAAGAGGGTAGTACATACATCATTGGTCTACAGTCGGCATTTAAAATGACCTACCAGGTTCTGCCACTGTTGATTTTTGCATTTATCATTGCCGGGATGATCCAGGTCTTACTACCGCAGGATTTGTTGAACACGTGGGTTGGAGCAGAATCCGGTTTTCGTGGTATTTTGATAGGTACAATCGCAGGAGGCATTACACCAGGCGGTCCCTATGTCAGTCTGCCGATCATCGCAGGTTTGCTGAAATCCGGGGCAAGTGTCGGGACAATGGTTGCATTTCTAAGCAGCTGGTCGCTGTGGGCCGTTGCCCGATTACCAATGGAGGTCGGAATTCTTGGATGGAAATTTACCCTTATCCGAATAACTTCAACCTTCTTTTTTCCACCGATTGCCGGGTTGATTGCCCAGACATTTTTTTCAAATTTCAATCGCTGATATATTTTATCAGATATCGTTTGTGACCCAGATGAATTATTCTGGACCAATTTTTCATTCCAATCAATTTTAACAACGTTGCCGCGAAGGAAATACTTCCCTTCTGCGTCAGTTCTAGCAACACAATTTGTATCCTGTCCGTTTCAGACGTATCTAAAATGCTAATGAAGAAAAAAAGGATACGATATGCGAAAATATTTAATCATATTCATTTACATAATGTTAACAATAATACAGGCACAGGAAGTTATGAAATACAAAATATTGACCCCTTTCGAACAAAAAGTCATTCTCTTTAAAACGACCGAAAGACCCTGGTCGGGAGAGTACGTTAATCATGAAGAAGACGGAACTTATACCTGCAAACAGTGCAATGCTCCACTCTATCGCTCAACGGATAAATTTGATTCTCATTGCGGATGGCCCAGCTTCGATGATGAGATTCCCGGTGCTGTTAAGCGGGTTCCCGATGCCGATGGATCGCGGACAGAAATTGTCTGCGCAAACTGCAATGGACATCTGGGTCACATCTTTACCGGCGAAAGATTTACAGATAAAAACATCCGACATTGCGTTAACTCGGTTTCACTGAATTTTATTCCGAATGAGGTAGAACCGGCAACTGAAAAGGCGATTTTCGCCTCCGGTTGTTTTTGGGGGACAGAATACTATTTTCAAAAAGCTCCCGGTGTGTTATCAACAACAGTCGGGTATATTGGCGGCAATAAAAAATCACCTTCATACAAACAGGTTGGCAGCGGCCGGACCGGCCATAAAGAGGCCGTTGAAATTATATATGATCCGTCGAAAACCACTTATGAAACACTGGCCAAACTCTATTTCGAAACCCACGACTTCACCCAAACCAATGGCCAGGGACCGGATATCGGTGAGCAGTATCTGTCCTATATATTCTACACTTCCAAAGACCAGAAAGAGACAGCAGAAAAATTGATCGACATTCTAAAGGATAAAGGCTATAAAGTTGCCACCTTTTTAGAAGAAGCATCAGATTTCTGGAAGGCCGAAGATTATCACCAGGATTATTACAAGAATAACGGTAAAACGCCATACTGTCATTTTAAAAAGGAAGTGTTTTAGTATTGAACTAATTGAATTTTAATTTTTCTCGTTAAATACTTCTTGAATTTTCCTTTCGTATCGCTTTAATTAGAATCGATGCAAAATATTCACAAACATTTTTTTTATATACAATTTCGTTATTTATATTTAGAGTTATTGGCAAGTATAAAACCGATTTAATGGAAACAAATAGGATAAAGAGATGACTAAATATTATTTATGGCTATTGATAGCTCTAACAGTTGTTGCATGTTCTGATAAAAAGGAACAATCCGGTAAGGTATTCAAACAGTATGTGAAAAATATCGAGATTGAACAAATTGGCGAGAACAGCCCCGAACTTCTTGTCCGGGAAGTTTCCAACGGACTGTATAAAGTAAATGCTAAAGTCCGCTTAGATGAAGAAATAACACAAAAGGGATGGACAATAAATATCTATCCCGCTTTTAAGAGTACGTTTCACTGGGCGCCTCATTTAACCCCAACGAATGACCATATTATTTCCGATCATGTTTTCCGGGCACCGGCATTAATCTGTTCTTCACCTGAAAAATTAATTACGCTAATACCTGATTTAGAACTGAGAAATAAGAGTGATTATCGCTGGTTTATGGATTTGGACGCCCTGGAAAATAAATTGGTTATTGGAATGAGTGATTATGTTGTTGATGGTCATGTTTTATTCAAAAAAGAAGAATCAACAACGTTTAAAACTGGAGACCTTGAGATCGCTTTTTATTTGATGGCAACTGGCAACAAAGAGGATATTGAAAATCCCTGGCGCAAACCTTTGGCATTCATGTGGGAGCATTATGGAAAGCCTTTGGCAGATGAAGGGAAACCGCTTATCGGCCCAATGGAACCTTATATTCAACATACATACAATTGGGCTTTACATAGTTGGAAAGATGCGGTTTGGCAGGAATTTGATCTGAACGGAAAGAGGGTTGGAGCACCGGTGTTTATCGTAAATGTAACTCAAAGCCCCAATTACCCCGGCCTTGTTGACGAACGTGAAACCCGGTCAATCTGGAACCAGGCCTGGTTTGGTTCTTTACGTTCGGCCCAGGGATTATACCGGTATGGCCGCAGGGTCAATAATGAAGAGTACATGAAAAAAGCGAACATGACCAAAGAATTAGCACTCGCTTTTCCACAAAAGGATGGACTCTTTCCTGGTGTTATCGCCACGGAAATGGAACAAGTTGAAATAGATAGTCAGAAATACAATCGTTCGAAAGGATGGGATCGTTATTACTTCGGAAATTCAAATCGGAATCCGTATACGTTTAATTTATCTAAATCGCCATTACATATTTTGGATATGAGTTGCACTTCCTATTTTATGCTTACATGGTATGAAGAATTAGATGCAGATGAAAGGCTCTTGGAATATGCCATCAGGTATGCGGACAGGCTGTTGGAATTACAGGATGCTCAGGGCTTTTTTCCCGCCTGGATATCCGAAGAAACCATGAAGCCAGTTGATATCTTAGCACAATCTCCTGAAACTTCTAAGTCGGTCACTTTTTTGCTGAAGTTATATGAATTGACTGCGGATACCAGATATAAAAAGGCTGCTTTGAAAGCAATGGAGGCTGTAATTCAAGAAATAGTCCCAACAGGAAGATGGGAGGATTTTGAGACCTATTGGTCATGTTGCCAATGGGGAAACACTGACCATGTTAATAAGAAAATTGCCAGAAACAATATCTTTAAGCAAAATACTCTTTCCATATATTGGACGGCTGAGGCATTATTGAATTGCTATGAACTGACAAAAGAGGAAAAATACATCAAACTGGGACAACGCACTTTGGATGAGCTATTAATGTTCCAGGCCGTTTGGCAGCCACCCTATATGTATGTTGATGTGTTTGGGGGATTTGGTGTCATGAATGCTGATGGGGAATGGAACGATTCACGCCAGGCATTATTTTCAGAACTCATAATCAGATATGGAAAAATACTGAATAAGGAAGAATATATTCAAAGGGGCATTGCTGCACTAAAGGCTTCATTTAGTATGATGTATTGTCCTGAAAATCAGAAAACAAAACAACAGTGGGAAGCGCGTTACTCTTTTTTCAATGAAGAGGATTACGGCTTTATGATGGAAAACTACGGACATTGTGGTTATACCGACAATCAGGGAGGCGGCATCGGTGAATTTACAATTTATGACTGGGGTAATGGTGCGGCATCAGAAGCATACAATAAGATTGTTGATCATTATGGTAGTGAATTATTTAATTCCAATTAGGTAAAATTAAATTCTTAATAATAATTTGCAGAGTACAGTTTGATAAATAGAATGCTCATACGGAAATAAACAGTTGCGATTATTCTCACGTAAACAGCGATAAGGAAAAACACTATTGTACTTCTGAGCATAACCGAAAAAACAATGAGGAACATCACAAAACAAATCTGATATACAATCAGAATTTTTATTTCTATTCCATTTTACTCGTTATCAAAATCGGGAGTCAATATATGGCAATTAATTCATTGAAATGTTTTCAATGTGGCAAAACTGACAACAGTTGTACTGAGCTTTTCGGTTACATCATCTGTGATTCATGTAAATCCAAATTAGGATTGTTCACCGATAAAACCATCAAGAAACATATAATGCACTATCAACAATCAAAAGATCGTTCTTATGAAGAGGAAATTCATTTTAGATTAGATTATTTGGATAAAGATTATATCAAAAAGAGAATCAAACTCTTGTATATTCAGGAAAGATTGAACCACATTAAATGAATTTAGACAACGATCAGCTTTTAAACCGCTTCACATCAATTCCATACTTTTCAATCTTATACCCGATGATTCTCTCACTGGAGTTGAGCAGACGCGCCGCCCTGGCTTTGTTACCGTTTGTTGACTTCAGGGCATCCTGGACCAATTCCTTCTCATAGGACGCAACAGCCTCATCCAGTGATAAACGCGGCGTCGTATTGCTGCTCTCCGCTGTCTGTAATGTCGGTGGTAGATGATAACTGTGAATTACCTGGTCTTCACACACCAACACCGACCGCTCAATGCAATTCTCGAGTTCACGGACATTCCCAGGCCAGTGATATCGCATTAGCATGTCAATCGCCGGAGTAGAAATTCGTTTGACCGGTTTGCGATGTTTCCGTCCGTATTTCAACATAAAATGGTCGGCCAGAAGAAGGATATCGGTTTTTCGCTCTCGCAAGGGTGGAAGAAATATAGAAAATACATTCAGGCGATAATACAGGTCATCACGAAATTCGCCAGTTCCCATCAAATGCTCCAAATCCTGGTTTGTTGCCGCAAGAATCCTGACATCGACCTTGATGGTTTCAGTGCCTCCTACCCTCTCAAATTCTTGTTCTTGTAAAACTCGCAAAAGTTTGACCTGGGTCATCATGGACAAATCACCAACTTCATCAAGAAAGATCGTCCCTTTGTCAGCCAATTCGAAGCGGCCTTTTTTGGGTTTTATGGCACCCGTAAATGCCCCTTTTTCAAAACCAAAAAACTCTGATTCGATCAGGTTTTCAGGAATCGCAGCACAGTTTACCCGTATAAAGGATTTGTCACTTCGTGATGAATTGTAATGAATCGCTTTTGCCACCAATTCTTTACCCGTACCGGAATCACCGCGAATTAAAATTGTTGTGTCCGTCGATGCAACCCGGGCAACCTGTTCGAATACTTCCCGCATTTCATGGCTGGTTCCAATAATATTGAAGAAACTAAACTCTTCCTGAAGTTTTGATTTTAGTGCAACATTTTCATCTAATAAATGTTTTCTTTCATTAATCAGCATTTTTTGAACACGGATCGGTTGCAATAATGCCGAAGCAATCAAGGATAGAAAATTCAGAGTTGTTTCATAATCACGTTTCGGATTATAGGACAACATAATGATTAATGCCCCGAGCGACTTGTAATCAAGAATAATTGGAACTCCGAAAAAAGTATGTTCTTTACCATCCTCACATGCCCAGGAACAGATTTCATCCATATATTGGGTTTCTTTGCTAATCCGTGGAATAATGACCGGTTTTCCGGTTTCGATAATTTGTCCGATCAAGCCCTCGCCACTTTTAAACTTTTTCCCATCAGAATGATAATTCACGGAGGACGCTATTCCAATGGTATAATCCATTTCATCCATCAAATAGATTGCACTTCCTCTGGCAGTATAGGATTCCTGTAATATTTTTAAGGTCGCCCGCAATGATTCCTGCAGATTCAGGTTACGGCTGATTGCCTGATTGACCTCAACCAGAACATTCAGTTTTTTTAAAAGCACCGAACTCGATGAAGTTTTTGACGATGATTTTATATTGGTTTTCATATTTTATCTCCAATTTGATGAAATATAATACATATATGTATTACTTAAAAGTATATACTACATAATTGTATGATTCCTAACATTTCACCGTTTATACTGTATTTCTTTTTTAATTTAGTCCAATCAGTTCGTGCCTGAGCGGTCTAGAATTGCATTATTACTCTTATCTGCAACTATTCCATTGGCATATCGGCTATCATTTCACGATCATTTATTACATATTCGTATTTATATTTACTCATTCCTACATATTTGTGTGTTATTATACTGACTACCGATCATCGGCATTTATTTTTATTTATCTATGTATCAACTACTTACAACAATATTTTAAGATATATTCATAATTGGCAAGATATTTGTCTAATGTAATTGTGATTTTTCCACATTGATTTTTTTATTAGCCCAAAAGTATCTCAAGGAGTAAAAATGTCTGAAACAGTATCTTTAAATTCAAGAAAAACAGTTATATTGAATATTGCCCGGAATGGGAATATTCCTAAAAGTGAGTCGTTGATAAACTCATCAAGTTATTTTGGTATTAATTCCTTTAATAATAAAGTGATGCGTGAAAAACTACCTAAAGAAGTGTATAAAAAACTTCGTGACACGATTCGGAAGGGTTCGAAGCTGGATATGAGCATCGCCGAGAGCGTAGCCCATGCAATGAAAGAATGGGCTATCGAAAAGGGTGTTACTCATTTTACACACTGGTTTCAGCCTCTGACAGGATTAACCGCTGAAAAACACGATGCTTTTCTGGAAATCGACGAAGGCGGAATCGTTGTTGAACGTTTCGGCGCAAATCAGTTAGTTCAGGGTGAACCTGACGCCTCATCGTTTCCCAGTGGTGGCCGCCGTTCAACCTTTGAAGCCCGCGGATATACCATGTGGGATGCTTCAAGCCCGGCATTTATCATGGATGGCCCGAAGGGAGGCATTTTGTGTATCCCTTCGGTTTTCATCAGTTATAATGGTGATGCACTGGATAAAAAAACACCATTGCTACGATCGATGGAAGCCATCAAAAACAGTGGACTTCGAATTCTCAGATTATTTGGTAATAAATCCGCAACACGTGTCGTTACAACAATTGGAACTGAGCAGGAATATTTCCTGATTGACCGGTCGTTTTTCAGCCTTCGCCCGGACCTACAGATTACCGGCCGGACTCTTTTGGGCGCTCAACCGCCAAAGGGTCAGCAGATGGAAGACCATTATTTTGGTTCAATAAAAGAACGGGTTCTAGCCTTCATGCAGGATTCAGAAACGGAACTTTATAAGCTGGGAATACCGGCCAAGACACGGCATAACGAAGTGGCTCCTCACCAGTACGAAATTGCACCAATCTACGCCGAAGCGAATATCGGCGCCGACCGCAACCAGCTGGTTATGGAAGTGTTAAAACGGGTGGCCAACCGGAATGGCCTGTCATTGTTACTTCATGAAAAACCCTTTGCAGGGATTAACGGTAGTGGCAAACATAATAACTGGTCGCTGGAGGATTCTGAAGGTAACAATCTGCTTGATCCAGGCAAAACACCGGAGGAAAATCTACAGTTTCTGGTCTTCCTTGGCGCAATTTTACGGGCAGTGTACAAGTATGGCGATCTTTTACGGGCCTCTGTAGCAACCGCTGGAAATGATCACCGATTGGGCGCTAATGAAGCGCCGCCAGCCATTATGTCTGTATTTCTTGGTGGACGACTTAACAATATTCTTGATGACATCAAAGAAGGAAAACGCATCAAGGCCGCCGAAGACTTTGTGATTGATCTCGGATTGAGTAACCTGCCTTCGATTATGCGTGATAATACGGACCGCAACCGGACTTCACCATTTGCATTCACCGGTTCAAAGTTTGAATTCCGTGCCATTGGATCGTCGGCCTCGGTTTCGCTTTCAAATACCGTTCTGAACGGCGCCGTAGCCGAGTCATTGAATCTTATCGCCGATGATATTGAACTACTATTGAAAAAAGAATCTGATTTTTCAGTTGCCGTTTTAAAGGTTTTGAGAAAATATATTATTGAGACCGAAGTCATCCGTTTTGAAGGCAATAATTACGATCAAGCATGGGAAAAAGAGGCCGCAAAACGCGGTCTTCCGAATATTAAACGCAGCGGTTATGCACTGGACTCACTGGTTGCGGATAAAAACAAGAATATGCTGATTAGTCAGAAAATTTTCAGCAATGATGAAATCACTTCATCTTATCATACAAAACTGGAACAGTATGTAAAAACATTGGAAATTGAGGCTGAAACACTCAACAATATCATTAAAACAAAAATTATCCCGGCCGCCCTCAGTCACCAGAAGCAGCTGCTTGATTCGGTAAATAATCTTACAAATTTGAAAGGACAAATTAGTGACGATATCTTGAAAACTGAATTGACATGGCTTAATGAATTCAACACAACTCTGTATAATATCAAAATATCTAACGATACATTAATGCAAAATGTCAATAAGGGTCTGAGTATTAAAAATCTATCGGATCAGGCAAAATACTTTTCCGATGATATTGTCGGTCACCTTGAAAAAGTCAGAGTAAATGTCGATTTGCTTGAAAATATTACTTCCGATGATCTCTGGCCACTACCCAAATATTCCGAAATGCTGTTTATTCTGTAATATTTTTACCTGACTCTCCTCAAATGAGAAAGGTCGTCTCCCTGAACGAGTCGGCCTTTTTCATTTTCTGCTTTATGATCATTCTTCCTCAATTACTTTGAAATTCCTGCGATGGCGCTTAACTTTCAGCACTTCGGGGAATATTTTCTATGAAACTATTGAAATCACTACTAATTTTTCAATGTCTGTTCAGTTTCATTCAGGGTCAGATTACGGAAGTTATTTTCAATGTCATAGCAATTAATTCATCACCCAACTTACCTATATTCATATCTGGCAATCATAATAGTCTTGCCGACTGGAATCCTGGTTCGGTTTCCCTGAATCAGGTCAACGATTCACTCTGGACAATCGGGTTAACATTTCCGGTCAATACATCCCTCGAATATAAGTTCACCCGGGGTTCCTGGGATACCGAACCTGTTGATGAAGGCGGTGATCCCTTCGAGAATTTTAGCCTTATTGTCAAATCCGACACGATTGTCAATTATATATTTAAATACTGGAACAAGAAAGTAAATCCCGCGAAGAGCACAATAACCGGCACTGTCATTTATCATGAAGCAATGAAATCTCATGATCTTCTTCCCAGAGATATCCTGGTCTGGCTGCCACCGGATTATGAAAAACATAAACGGCGACGTTACCCGGTTTTATACATGCACGATGGCCAAAACCTCTTCGATTCGAGGACAGCCACTTTTGGCAATGAGTGGCGCATCGATGAAATTGTCGACAGCCTGATTCAGGTAAATCGGATCAACCCGCTAATTATTGTTGGAATTGACAATACCGAACAGCGAACAGAAGAATATTCATTAACTGAAATTGGCAGTAATTATCAACATTTTATCATTGATAAACTGAAACCCTTGATTGATTATCAGTACCGAACCATTCCTGATCGGGAACATACATTTGTCGGAGGATCTTCATTAGGTGGACTAATTGCATTCAATCTCGTCTGGAATTATAACCATATATTTTCCAAGGTCATCTGTATGTCGCCGGCGTTTAAGATTGACGAATTCGATATGGTCACACCGGTTCAAAAATACACTGGTCCACAAAAAGATATTCAACTTTATATTGACAACGGTGGCATCGAACTGGAACAGTTGCTGCAACCCGGTATCGATGAAATGCTGGAAGCTCTGAATAAAAAAGGATATCGGCAGAATTCTGATTACTTTTGGGTGAAAGATTCGACCGCTGAACATTCAGAAAAAGCATGGAGTAAGCGCTTACCACTGGCATTGACATTTCTGTTTGGGAAATCGAATCGTTGATATTTAATACTGACGAATTACCGTAATTAGTGTAAATTAAATGCGATTTCATGAGACAAATTCACTATATATTAATCACCATTTTCCTGCTTACTGCACTGTTCAGATGCCAACCGACAAATTCATCACCCGATAAATTGCATATTACAGTCTCAATTCTCCCATTGGTAGAATTTGTACGTGAAATCGGCGGCGATAAAGTAAGCGTAAACGTAATGATCCCGCCCGGCGCCTTTCCCCACTCCTATGAGCCCAAGCCGGCCCAATTACGACAATTGAAAGATACCGATCTGTTTGTTAAGGTTGGCACACCTGTAGAATTCGAAGTCAACTGGATGGATAAGCTTATTCAGATTAATCCACATATGCAAATTATCGACGCCAGTCCGGGCATTGAACTGATCGGTACAGAAGGTCATATCGATCCCCATATCTGGCTTTCACCGAAAAATGCAAAAATAATGGTTCAATCGATCACCCGGGGATTTATTCTTGCAGATAGCATAAACAGTCAGTACTATCTTAATAATCAGGATAAGTACCTAAGCAAACTGGTTCAGTTGGATCAACAGATATCTGCCTTAATGGTTCATAAAGCCAAAACCGATTTTATTGTCCTCCACCCTTCCTGGAGCTATTTTGCACGTGATTATGGTCTAAATCAGATCGGGATTGAACACGATGGCAAGGAACCCTCCGCCAGACATCTTCAATTGCTGATTGATGAAGCAAACCAAAAAAATATAGCAGTTGTATTCATCGCTCCGCAGGATAATCCCAAAAACGCAGTAACCATCGCCAATGAGATTTCAGCCGACATTCAGACAATCGATCCGTTGGATGAAAATTTTATCGCAAATCTGAAACATGTTGCCCAGTTAGTATCGGAGGCATTGAAATAAAGTGATGAAAAAGCCGATAATCACGCTGGAAAATGTCAGTTTTCGTTATAATACACAAGCAATACTGGAAAATGTCAGCCTCCAGGTTGAAGAGCATGATTTTTTGGGTATTCTAGGGCCAAACGGTGGTGGCAAAACAACTCTTCTAAAGCTGATCCTGGGACTGGTCAAGCCGTATTCCGGGACGATTACCCTGTTTGGTGGTGAGCCGATTGCCAATCGTCACCGGGTCGGTTATGTCCCACAGTTATTCAATTTTGATTTTGAATTCCCAATTACCGTCCGGGAAGTCGTCCTAATGGGTATTATCGGTAAACGACGCTTCCGCCGCGGATACAATAAAGCCGAAATTGAGATCAGCAACAAAGTCCTGAATAAGGTCGGAATGAATTCATCTGCCGAAACATTGATTGGCGACCTGTCCGGCGGTCAGCGCCAACGCATATTCATCGCCAGGGCATTGGCGACGGAACCGCAGCTGTTATTGCTTGATGAACCGGTCGCGAATATCGATCAGCAGTGGCAGCATTCCATCTACGAACTACTGAATGAATTGAATAAAGAGATTGCAATTGTCGTAGTCACTCATGATGTCGGCATCGTGGCAACATACATTGATAAAATCGCCTGTCTGAACCGAACCATGCATTTTCATGGCTCAACCAAGGACGGTATTCCCAAAATATCGGAAATGTACCAGTGCCCGTTTGAATTTGTGGGTCATGAAGTTCCTCACCGCTTGCTTGGAAAACACAATCATGATTGAAATACTGCATTATGAATTCATGCGCAACGCCTTGCTGGCCGCGGTTCTGGTTAGCATCGCCGGCGGAATTGTCGGTACGATGGTTGTGGTAAAACGTATCGTTTTCATCAGCGGTGGCATTTCACATACGGCTTTCGGTGGCCTTGGTCTGGGCTATCTTATCGGAGTAAATCCAATTATCACCGCCATTCCTTTCAGCCTGTTGTCTGCTCTGGGTATCAGCGTTGCCCAAAAGTATACCCGGATCAGCGAGGATTCCGCGATCGGCATCATGTGGTCCGTGGGCATGGCGCTGGGAATCCTGTTTGTTGAATTGGCACCCGGCTACGCACCCGACCTGATGAGTTATCTGTTTGGGTCGATCCTGACTGTGACCACAGCGGATATTTATATCATGATCGTACTGGATTTAATTATTGTCGGTTTGGTGTTTTATTTTTACAGCCAGTTTCAGGCGGTCTGTTTTGACGAAGAATTCGCGGAAATCAGCGGGATTTCGGTCCGGTTTTTCTACTCTCTCCTGCTTTGTATGGTTGCGCTCAGTGTCATCATTCTAATCAGAGTTGTAGGAATTATTCTGATTATCGCGCTATTGACCATTCCGCCAATCATTGCCCGGCAATTTGTCAAACGACTCAAACCGCTCATGCTCTGGTCTGTGATTATTTCAACGATTTTTACAATCGCCGGTCTTTTTTTCAGTTATTTTTTCAATTTGCCATCCGGGGCAACCATCGTGCTGACGCTTACGATTGTTTTTCTGATCTCTGCAGGAATCAAAAAAGTGTCGTTTTCGACAACCTGATCGTATTTACTTTTTTAATAAACTGCATTTTTCTCATTCAAATAATTTAACGGGAGTTCTCATGAAAAAACATTTTCAAACCCTGTCCATTCTTTTCATTACTGGAATTTTGCTCAGTTCGATGATTATCGCCAAACCGAATGGCGAAATTAGTCCGGATCTGATTCGGAAATTTGAAATGCAACTGAAATCAAACACTAATGACGGGGCGATCATGAATGCCGTTTCCGGTACGGACCTGAAAAAATTGACTCTGAACCGGGAACTGGTTAATCGACACAATGATATTTTTTCCATGAAAATAAAAACGGAAGGCATTACCGATCAGAAAAGTACGGGACGTTGCTGGATGTATGCCGGTTTCAATATCATGCGTCCGTCGGTAATCAAAAAGTATAATCTGGTATCTTTTGAGTTCTCGCAGAACTACCTCTTTTTCTACGACAAACTGGAAAAAGCAAATCTGTTCCTGGAAAATATGATCGCTACAGCCGGTCAGGATCTGAGCGATCGTATGTTGCAAAAATATCTCGAAGCACCGGTAGCTGATGGTGGCTGGTGGAATTATTTTACTGCACTTATTAATAAATACGGCGCCGTTCCCAAAGAGGCCATGACTGAAACTGAGAACAGCGAAAAATCGCGCAATATGAATTATATCGTTGATAATCTTCTGCGAACCGACGCAATTATTCTTCGGAAAATGGTCAATGAAAAGGCAAAAACGAAAGATATTCAGGCAAAGAAAGAAGCCATGCTGGCCGATGTCTACCGCTTGTTAACGTACCATCTCGGCCAGCCACCACAGGAATTCGTCTGGAAATATTGCGATAAAGATGAGAAGATCATTGAGAAGACTTATACTCCGCAACAGTTTTTCAGCGAAGTGGTTGGTACTGACCTGAGTAACTATGTCGTCATATTCGATCACGCGATGCATCCCTATAACAAATACTATCAGATGGAATATTGTCGGAATGTCTTCGAAATGCCGGATATGGATTTTATTAATCTGGATATTGGGACGATTAAGAAAATCACCCTGGCAGCGGTTCTAGACAGTATACCGGTCTGGTTCGCCGCAGATGTCGGGCATTACATGGAACGGGATCACGGGATCATGGCTGTGGATATTTTTGACTATGAAACCCTGTTCAACATCGACCTGACTTTATCAAAAAAAGACCGTTTGCTAACCCGCACAGTGACGCCGACTCACGGCATGGTTTTTACGGGCGTCGATATTGTTGACAAAAAACCGGTGAAATGGCTGGTGGAAAATTCCTGGGGAACGGATATTGGAAAAGGCGGCCGCTGGAGCATGTACGACAACTGGTTTAATGATTATTTATTGACGATTGTAGTATCAAAAGATCGGTTACCGAAAGATATTCAGGACCTCCTGAAAACCAAACCCACAATGCTGCCGCCCTGGGATCCAATGTCTGAGTTGTATTAAAAACCCATGCGGATTGCCATACTATCAGACATTCATGGTAACCTGGAAGCCTTTCAGGCGGTTCTGGATGATATTCACACCCAGGACATTGATAAGATCATATCCTTGGGCGACCTGATTGATTATGGCCCTGATTCAGAGATAATCATTCAGGAGCATATTCGCCTGAATATATCCAGTATCCAGGGAAATCATGAAAATGCCCTGATCAATATAGGCCTACTCCAGACTTTTTCTTCTATCGCATACGACTCCATGAAAATCACCCGAAAACACCTATCCAGGGAAAGTAAAAAGTATATTCAAACGCTTCCGCTTTTCCTGATTTTTGATCAAATGCGGTTTGTCCATGCACTTCCGCCGGATTCTGTGAGTCGATATATCGATTTTGTTCCGCCCCATATCCTTGGATATATCATGGAATCCTATCCCGAACCGATCTGTTTTGTCGGGCATACTCACAAACTCGGAGTGTATGAATGTTCACAGAATAAGGTAAATTTCTACAGGCCTGCCGAGAAACCGATAACCCTGAATCCGGCATCCCGCTATATTATCAATGTCGGCAGCGTCGGTCAACCCAGGGACCGGGATAAGCACTCAAAATACGCTATTTACGATAATGCACTAAATTCCCTTGTCATTCGTCTTATCGATTATGACGCTCAAAAAACCGCCAACAAAATTCTAAAACTCGGTTATCCCGAAAAGAACGCACAGAGGTTGATCTGATATGAAAGCCGTCCAGTTCCTGATTTTCTTCTCAATATTTTTTAGTGTTTACTTCCTGACGAACTACTATATCTATATCCGTGGTTTGCAAGCGTTTACCTTTTCGCCGCTGCTTAAAACGATATATGTAAAACTCTTCATTATCCTGGCATTATCCTATATCGCCGGTCGCATCCTGGAACATATCACCGTCTGCCGGATTGCCGACTTCCTGACATGGATCGGTTCCTGGTGGCTGGCATTGATGGTTTACTTCCTGATAGTTGTTGTCATTATCGATTTTATCCGCATCACCGATCATTTTTTGCCCTGGCTGCCAGACGTTATTCGTATAAATCCAGCCAGCACCAACTTCATTTTGGGAATGGTCTCCATCGGCATTGTTTTTATTATCGTTGTTGCCGGACGAATCAATGCCGTCAATCCGCATATCCGGGAAATCAGTATTGATCTTCCGAAAAAGGTCAATGACGGAAAAAATATCACGATTGCCATGACCAGCGATATTCACCTGGGTGCTGTAGTTGGGCAAAAGCGCCTGCGTGATATGATTCGCATGATTGATGCCATTAATCCCGATCTGGTCCTTTTCGCCGGCGATGTAATTGATGAGGACCCCGGGTCACTGATCCAGAAGGACCTGGGTGAATGTCTCAAAGAACTGAAAGCCCCTATGGGCGTCTATGCCATCACCGGCAACCATGAATACATCGGTGGCGTTGATACAGCCGTTCACTACCTCGAAGAACATAACATAACCGTCCTCCGGGATTCGGTCGTAACACTTTCAAACGGACTGGTGTTAATCGGGCGGGAAGATATTGACTCCAGTCGTTTCAATGGTAGCCGGCGTCAAAACATTTCTGAACTGTTGAAAAACATCGATCCGTCTGTCCCCACTATCCTTCTGGACCACCAGCCATCGAATCTGGATGATGCCATTGATAACAATATTGACCTGCAACTTTCCGGGCACACGCATCACGGGCAACTCTGGCCGTTTAATTATATAACATCAAAGATGTTTCGTGTCAGCTACGGATATGAAAAAATCCAAAACACCAACGTGTATGTCTCCTGCGGTTTTGGTACCTGGGGGCCGCCTATCCGGACAACCGCCCGGCCGGAATTAGTGAAGATAAATCTGAAGTTTGATTCTAAATAATGTAGAGACATAGCATGCTATGTCCTAACTTATATGAATAATTGATTTTACTTCAACATCATACACTAATTTCGTTTCTGTGCTCTGCCAGAGACGAAAAAGCGTCGGTATTCCGGTTACACCTTAGAGTAATGCGATCTATACAATTAAATATAAAACCTCCCGGAAGTTTTACACTTCCAGGAGGATGTAATTACAATATATCTCAGCGAACATTGCGGTTAAATTTCTTGGTTTACTTCACAAACACAATCTTCTGCAAGTTCGTCTGATTCCCCGACTGCAAACGCACAATATAAACACCAGCACTCAGATTCACCGGCTGCCAAACAAAATTATAATTACCGACAAGTTTATTCGTACTTACCAGCGTTTCTACCATCTGACCGCGCATATTGTATACTTGCAACGTTGTCTGACCGGCATCTTTCAATCCATAACTCAATATCACACTGGGATTGAAAGGATTCGGATAGGCTTTGTGCAGACCAAACTCCACCGGTAATTTTACACTCTCAGCATCAACCGTTATTTCAACCGTCTTATGCCAGGTTACCTTGCCATTGTAGTCCACATCACCAAGGCGGTATTCATAGGTCACGCCCGGCTGAACTGCCTTGTCGGTGAACTGATAATCATGCTTCTCGCTGGTAGAACCGTAACCAGTAAGGGCGTCGTCGCTCGTATATGAGACAATCTGTGACCATGAAGAGGGCAAATCATGATTTGCCCCTACAATACATTGCCTTTCGAGAATAAATCCAAGGTTTTCAATCTCTGATTCGGTAGTCCATTTAAGCAGAATGCCACTATTCTGGTTCTCTATTGTGAATGATGATATTTCAACTGGTAGTGAGACATCCTCGCCGTCTTCCCAACTCAGATATGGATAACCGTTATTGATCGAACCATTCAATGTCATATCCCAGTAATTATTATCGGCATCATCATCATTGGGATTGGTTTCAAAATCCCAGGCAGTTGTCAGGCCCACTGTTGTTTCATCAGTAAATGTAGCAACATTTTTCATTTCAGTGGTTGTTTTGCCGGTGCCGCCATTACTGGTTAATAGACCGGAGGTTTGCGTGTCCCAAAAGGAATTGTTCACGGCACTGCTCCCTCTATATCCGACTAATCCACCAATATAATTAGTTGATGGATTATAGTAATATTTAATCTGGCTTGTACTGTAGCAATTAGTGATAGATGTAGACGATCCAAGGCCGCCGGCTAATCCTCCCTGGTAATGAGAGCCACCATCTACGATTCCTGTAGTGTAACAATTCGTTATTGTGACTGCATTATTGTACCCTGTCAACCCGCCACTATAATAATTAGTACCTCTGACCTCACAGGAACTATGACAGCGACTAATATTCGATGAGCCAACCGAACCAATTAATCCTCCGACCGAACTTGTACTAGTCGAAACATACCCTGAACTGGAGCAATTAATATAAGTTGAATTATCAGAGCAACCCACAAGGGCTCCGACATTACCGTGCCCACGAATATAAACATCCGTCAGATTGACATTTTGAATGGTAGCACTGTTAGTATAACCAAAGAAACCTATATTATCCTGGTTAATTCGGTGGATCTGCAAACCGTCAATTGTATATCCCTGCCCGTTATAATTGCCTGTAAATTTGTTAGAATATGATCCAATCCCTGCAAAACCATAGCCACTGTTCCATTCTACTGTTGTCGAAGCGTTAATATTGGCGGTCTGGATAAAATCATCTCCCCATGAACTGCTATTGGTACTTATCCACAACAGGTTATCTAACGTGGTCACCTGACGGGGATTTTCTGTCGGTTCCGTGCCGTCGGCCCATACGCCTGTACTGATGAGAAGGATTGCAAAAATTAATGCTAAATGTTTCATGCCAGACTCCATCCGTTTTTAATTTCTTAACCTTGAAAAATATTTAGACGAAAAACCATCAATTTTTGCACAGTTATTCCCTGTATGAGAAGTAATCCAGATCATAATTCGACTCTAATGTTTTGATCAACGAGATTGCCCAACGGAAAGGTAATGAATTCCAGTTATTATTCCAATATTTTCCCGGCCTTGATAAAGTTTTTTGTAGAGGTATAGCATACTGTTCCCCTACCTGTTAATCGTTGTCAAAAAAGGTAGGGACTCAAAATCTTGAGCCCCTAAAAGAAAGATAAATTATTCTCTGCGTTCTCTGTGAACTTTGCGGTTAAATTTCTTGGTTTACTTCACAAACACGATCTTCTGCAAGTTCGTCTGATTCCCCGACTGCAAACGCACAATATAGACACCAGCACTCAAATTCACCGGTTGCCATTTTAAATCATAATTACCGGCGATTTGATTGGTATTGACAAGTGTTTCTACCATCTGACCGCGCATATTGTATACTTGCAACGTTGTCTGACCGGCATCTTTCAATCCATAACTCAATATCACACTGGGATTGAAAGGATTCGGATAGGCTTTGTGCAGACCAAACTCCACCGGTAATTTTACACTCTCAGCATCAACCGTTATTTCAACCGTCTTATGCCAGGTTACCTTGCCATTGTAATCCACATCACCGAGGCGATATTCGTAGGTCTTACCTGATTGAACGGTTTTGTCGGTGTATTGATACTCGTGTTTCCCCGTGGTCGATCCATGTCCTTCCAGTACTGCATTGGTCAGATAACCGGCAATTTCTTCCCAATTTCCAGTATCCAATTTCGAATCTCTTCTCTCAAGTACGAATCCCAGGTTTTCGATCTCCGACTCTGTCGTCCACGTCAACAATACTCCGCTGTTCCAATTTTCTGCATTGAAGTCGGTCAGCTCCACCGGCAGGCTGCCATCATGACTACCATCGACGAAACGATGCAAATTGACTGATGCGGAAGTAATGCTAAGATCGTTAGTATTTGTTTCATTTTTAATTTTTAAATATACTTTTGTGCTTGCGCTGGAAATATTGATAATCCCGGTTCCGCCAGCAGCACCGACATCAGTACCACCGGATAATTTTCGCTTAATCGTTAACTCTGTTTGTTCAGTGTTATCTAAAAATATACTGAAAGCCGCTACAGTAGGATCAGACTCTGAACTGGTTTTCTTCTGGAATGAAACTTTGTAATCTACAATATAGGAACCTGCGGATTGTGTACCTTCTGTGGCATTTAATGAGTTATTCTCTGAGGAGAATGTCCAATCGTTCAATTGAGTTCCTTCGGAAAATCCAGTAACTGTAGTATAATTATTATCAGATATTGTCTGATCTGAGTTAGTAATCACCATATGTCCTCGCGGCGCAGTTGTGGTGCCGCTGATTTTATACAAAGAGATGGATGAGTAATATGGCGTAAAATAAGCATTATTTTTTGCTGCTTTGATTTCCAGACGCAGGGCTTCGCTAACACTTATATTAAGTAAGCCGCAGCCATAAATATTTCCCACATCGGCAGCCGATGTTTTACGACGGGTGATAATTGTCGAAGGATCGCCAGAGGAACCCTGGGCAATTCCAATATCAAATGTTTCCGGGGCATTATCATTACCCTTCCCTGCATAGGATGCCGAAAAACTTACCAAGTAGATTCCGGCTGCGTCGCCCCCGGCAGTAAGTTCATCGGATGAAAAAGTCCAACCATTCTTTTGACTATTAATACCAAATCCGCTTACGGTAGTATAGCTTGTTCCTATTCCACTTTGTTCGGTGGAATTAGCTTCAATATACATACCACCGTAATAGTTTGGGGAGCTGTCGGTCATTTCTACTATTACAACCTGAGCATGATAGGGATCAAAAGCAATAGCAGAACCAGTTGTTTGTTTTACCTTCAATTCTATTTCATCACTGGCTGTTAGCGAAAGATAGCCGAGACCAGATACCACTCCTGCGTCTTTGGTGGGGCTGGATATTGTTCGTTGGGATATAATTATAGATGGTTCTGCACCATTCTTGGAAATTCCAATTTGCCAAGTAGCAACGGCTGCGCCAAAGCTGAGTGAAAATTTAACCAAGTAAACCTTAGATGGCAAATCGCCACCAGCTGTTAATTTATTTGTAGAATAACTCCAATTATCCGAGGTAATCCCTTCGGAAAATTCATTTCCCGATGTGCTGCCAACCGTATACCAGGTACCAGATGCTACACTTGCAGGTGCGGCTTTATTTGCTAAATACATAAAGCCGTATTCCTGGGCAGATATCGATAAGGAAAGCACACATATTGCGAAAAAGAGAATAAGAACCAATTTTTTATATTTAATCCAATTCACAATATTACCTCATTTGTTAAATTTCTATAGTTTAATATACATGAAAATAGTGGTTATACCAACAACTCATTTAATTATTTAGGGCATCCTGGCCGTTCGGGACACTTCAATGGAAAATATTGGGTAATAATATACAGGTACGGCACACCGTGCCCAATCATTGATTAATGATAAACGAAACTCGGTGCGGCGAAGGGCGTTGGCCTATATCTCAATGTAGGGGCATAGCATGCTATGCCCCTATTAAACATATTTCAGTCGATATAGACAAGATTATATTATCAGAGGCCACACTCTTTGGCAATGCCGGCG
>CAZAKB010000021.1:13932-30985 GCA_964485475.1 uncultured bacterium | reverse complement strand
CGTTGCCAACGTGGTTGTCGCGGGTTCGAGTCCCGTCTCTCGCTCACATAATAAACAATACTTTTCGAAAATACAGTTCACTATCATTCACCATTTTAATAATATATTCACCGTTGGCACAGTTATTTCCCGAATTATCCTTCCCATTCCAAGGCATGATATAGTCACCTGCTGGTTTTCTTTCATTAACCAGGACTACAAGCAGATTTCCTGTCAAATCAAATACTGATAATTTGATTAGTGCGTTACTTGAAACCGAAAACCTGATATTTGTACTGTTGTTAAAGGGGTTTGGGTAATTTGTCAGAAGTTCACACTTTTCTGGAACGGTAAATGCAATTGAATTCACATAGTAATTCGCAATAAAATCGTAGGGATCATCAACGGTACCAATACCTTCACTCACGGAAAAAACAATCGAGTTCGTGCAATCCAACACACTGTCAATTCCGGCATTATATAGTTTAAAAGTCACCGTTTCACTATTGGTATTACTACGAACCATCAGGAAAAAAAGCTGATTACCCTGGCTTTCTATCGTAGTATCAACTCCGCAACATTCACCATTTATAAAAGCAGCAATGACATTTTCCGGATTTGTTGATTCAAAACCATTTATTAGAGCAATTCCGGTCACGGTCATGACATATTCATAATCATTATAGTTGACATTCCAATCCTGAGGAACCTGTGAAAATAGAAAGCTGGGAAAAATCACAATTAAAATCGCAGCGATTGAGCCCGGATGGTTTTTTACAATCCGGGCCCAAATCGACAAACCTTTTATTTTTTTCATACTTTTCATGTCTAATTATTTCATTAAAACCATTTTGCGAACTTTATGAAAATTATTCGACTGCATCATCACAAGGTAAACACCGGATGTCACATTGCGCCCATAATTATCCTTTCCGTCCCATTGAATGAATCGATAACCAGCCGTCATATCCTTATTGGCTAATATTTTCACCTGCTGGCCTAATAAGTTATAAATGATAATGTTGACATGACTGTCTTCTGGAAGACCAAAGCCAATATTGGTCACCGGATTGAAGGGATTCGGAAAATTCTGAGCCAGCGAGTATACATCTGGAACGTATCCTTTATCACCAATCTGAAGGGCCGCTTTCGTCAGGAAATGCGGTTCTACCGGATTCCCAAAGATGGCATTATCCATAAAGGGAATAGTCTCCATACTCCGATATTCAATATCTTTGTCAGCATCCCAGATTTTAAATTCAATTATGTCATCGGACTTTCCATAAACCATCAGGAAAACAGCATATCGGTCAATCTGAGGTATGTATTCGACTCTTGATACTCCCCGGACTTCCCTGCCAACAACCGCAGCAACAGCATCTGCTGGATCATATTTTCCACTATCCGGTTCAAATATTGCCGTAATTGTCATATTTGACTGATATTTATACCGGTCAACACTCCACGGTAATTCGGGTAGCGAATCAGAGTCAGTTCTCTTCGCCAGCAATAATTGCGAACCATAACTCTCTAAGCTTACATTTGGATAAATCAATGTATCCTTGTTAGTTGATCGTATCATATAGCCGCTACCGGCATACATCCGATTCAAACTTCCCAGCCATCCGATGTTGTCAACATACTGAGCAAAGCTGGTCTGATTCTTGATAAGATCATTGCTCTGACTGTTTAATGTTACCATCGCTTCGTTGATGTTCAGATTTCTATCCGGAATATAACTGATCCAATTCCAACCTTGGTTCAAGGTTATTGGTGTTTCTGCAGGGTCAACTTTATAACCGACATGAATCAGGTTTCCTTTGTTGGAAATGTCCGTCATATACATAGACCTGTTATTCAGGCTGGTTAATGTTCCAACCCAGCCGGCTTCATCTGAATACTGAGCATAAGCATTCTGAGCGACTATCCGATCACCCGGTTCAGAAACCAGGTTGTCTAATACAGCAGCAACGGACATATCATCGGTATCCAGATTCAGTGATAACCATGTAAAACCTTTATTAATGACTAAATCCTGACCAACAGCGCCAGTTGCATTCAAAACAACCGGTTTAACCGGTGTTCCAATATTACTGTTAGCAATAAAGGTTATCATCGTATCAACTTGCCAATACTCTTCACAATCGGTACGATCCCAGAGATGGAATTCAAGTTCTTCGCCGGACCACTGATTGCTGTGAACTGTTAAATAGGCAATGTAATCATTAACAACTACTTTTCCGGTATCATCCCTGGCTATAACATGCATAAGATCAGCAACTCCACGGCATTCTCCGTTGATGAATGCGCCTACCCGATCGTAAATATCTTCAGATTTACTACCAAGCACGGCAAGATTGGCTGTAATGTTCATGGAGTACTCGTATTGTGCTGCATCAAAGTCCCAAACCGGATACGGACACATTGAAACAATATTTAATGTTAACGGTTCATCACCCATTGACGTTTTTGCGAGGATTGTATGGGAATACTCACCCACATTCAAATCACTGTCAATCGTCAATTGAATATCAAATGACCCGCCTGGATTCAGTACACCTACTGACGGTTCAATATTCAGCCATTCAGGAATATCGGAAAATTCAAATTCTTCCGCAGACGATCCAATATTATTCAATTGAACTGTAAAACGATTAGATGCGCCCTGAAAAGCAATTTTCGCCAGTTCGGGAGTGCTCCAGGAGACCGGATTCCGATTGACTATAAATCCCCAACCGGTTGAATCACCAGTATTACCGTAAATATCCCGATATTCTGTAACGCTGGCAGTCAGATGATAATTTTCAATGAATTTATTTTGAATGCCGGGTGTAATCACCAATCGATCTTCGGACAATGAAAACTCAAAATCAGTGATCACTTCATAAGTATCGGTGTTCTTTAATTCAATATTGGTCTGCGAAATAGAGACCGGATCAATGTTCTCTGTAAAATTCAGCGCGATTTCATCGGTAATGTTCAATACCCCGTCGATCGGTTCAGGTAAGCCCAGAGGTTTTGGTTTTTCCCTGTCGATGATACCACGCAACGGTGTCATTTCATTCGACAGCAATCCGTCGAGACATGAAGAACGTAGACGAATATCATAAGTCCCGTCTTCAAGATCAGAGACATCCCAGTAGAGTTGTCGGTATGGATACTGATAATACCGCAGAGTATCTGCATTCAGTGTATCTATCGAAGCCCAGGCATCGTCTCCATAATTACTGAATTGCAAAAATAACTCATCAAAATAAGACTGTCCTAAATCGTAATCCTGTACGATAACCGGCAATATGTTGTCATTACTTAAATTTATTACCCAATCAGGATCAGGTTTATAGATCTGTGCATCCGTACAGGGTCGAGCAAAATGAACACTGAATGACGCAGTATATCCCTGGGTTACTCCGGCATAATTTGTTTCACAGGGCGGCGCAAACTTAATTCGCAGATCATCGAATTCATACGCATCCGATCCTAGAGGTTTTGCCACAGTGATTAAAGCAGAATCAATTCCATCCTGTTCCATTGTATATGAGATCGGATTGGATTCATTGGCTGATTGACTATTGATTTTTATATCGGCACCATAGGGATTACTCGCCGTCAAGTAGCATAATTGATAAGTTCTGGCATCGATATTATCGGCTTTATTCTGAAGTTGAATCCAGAATTCCGCCACATCATTAGCCAAAACATTGACAGCAGTACTGGGTGTCATCCAGAGTGTTCCCGGCTCGTCCCGCGGTGTTGTAACCACTTCGCCTTCTTTATTACGCCATTCTTCATAAGGACAACTCATGTTTCCGGCTTTTACCTGAAACACAGGAGTACCATAAACCGGGTCCGTACCAACATCAACGGTAAAATCATCCCCAGTATCATCATCCATGAGGGTGAAAGATGTGGTTGTTGTGTTTGTTCTTCCCATGGTTGATGAATTACCCAATGTAAATCCGACTTTGGCTTTTGCCTCTATTCCAAAACCCGAACCCGCAACGCTGACTCCGAACTTTGAAGCCATTTCTACATCCATGGAAATTTCTTCATTAAACGTAATCGTTTGAGAATTTTCATCGGTGTGAGTGATCGTCATCGATTGTCCACCACCGCTGATGCTGTAATTATCGTTCATTGGAGTTTTCCAGCGCAATGAATCCTCATAGGCTAACAATATTTTCCAGCGATTTACATCATTGATCAACTCAGCACTGTCATTTGACAAATATTCCAATTCCGGTATCAGGTAATCTTCCACATATCCACGGGAAAAAATATAGGTCGTGGCAAATCCATCAGGGACAAACAGCAGTTGGGGATTAATTTCATATTTTCCGTCAACAACTTCGAGAATATCTGTTTCACCATACAGTAAATTCAGGGCACCGCCAACAAATATTGTTCCCCGATCACCCATCAGTTCTACAGCAGTTGCAGTTGTATATTCGGTAGACGTTGTTGTTGTCAATTCCAGTGAAGTACTGCTGGTTACTTTTGTCTCCATACTGAAACCAGCCGAGAGACTGAATTCTGCCTCGACGTCTATAGCTGTACCGACACCCATTGGCGCCGTTAATATTTCCGTTTCAACACCGAGTTTTGCTTCAACATTCAATTCCCCTGATTCCCGATTTTCAAAACTCATCGCAAAGCCGGTGGAAACCTGGTGCGATTCTGAAAATGTCGCAAGACTGCCATCACCAGGAGGTCTTCTCAATATCATATAGGGCAGTTCCGGAGCTGTTGTTGCAAAATCAACAGTTCTGGGATACTGACCCAGCACAACAGCACTGAACAGATACGTCTCTTCCCGAACTCCGGTTGAATCCGAAACCAGTATTTCAATATTTTTCTTATAAGGCCTTAGCAGATTGGGCAAGCCTGGTAATAACTTATACGTATACTGGCTTATATTTGAACAGTCATTTATATCGCTGATATCAAAATCGATTATCATTGTATCCGATTGAGAATCGCCATCTATGTATCGGTCACTGATCCAGTCTTTAATATGGATTTGACCTTTTTCTAAAGGACTTTTCTTGTTATTGTAATATCGTTCAAAAACAAATATCTGAAGACTGTCTTCCTTGTTCTGTTCATAAACATAATCACCTGTTTCGGAATGAATTGGAAAACCGGTAATTTCTGCCTCTACATCCGAGTGCCAGTTAAAATTAACCGTATCTTCTTCCGTAACCCAGGTTGAATCGACCCGGCTGTAGGAATCTTCCATGTTCAGAACGACTGCTTCATTCAGAAAGTAATTATTCATGGCAAGCATATTGGGCACACTGCTAAATGCTGGATTTTCGTAATCCATTTTAACACTGATCTGGTAACTCATAATCGGAATACCGATAAACGAATAATTTCCACCAGCATCAACAAATTGTGTATCAGTGAAACACTCTTTCGTTGATTTGAGAATCACTTTCGCTACCTTCTCAGGACCTAGAGGGTATTCACAATCACCACCGGTGACACTACCGCGTAAGGTCCGGCGTCTTTTGTCGAGAAAACTCTGACTCTGCGGTGAAATAATATTAAAAAGAGTCTTTGATTGAGGTTCCCAATCAATGTTATCCCGGCCAGCCTTATTCGGACTAATGGTCATGGTCTTTCCAGGTTCAACCTCAATCAGATAGTACCCCTCGTTATCAGTTCTGTGACCTTTGTACTCACCATCGATCCAAATCTCTACATACTGTTCTCCACAACTAGCGCCGAATGTTCGGTCAGGATCAAAAGTCACAAATCCCGAAACCGTTATCATGTTTGTGACTTTAAAGTCGATTTCATTATTTGTTGAATTGTACTGATCCAGAGTCACCGGTTTGTACAATGGTGAAAATACATGGTATGGTTTAGCGGGAATCACACGAAATGTAGTCCCTTCACCAAAATTCAGATTTTTTACCTGGAATGCCCCGTCTTTATCTGTATATCCGGTTGGATATACCGGCGCCTGAATTCCTGCCCAGGTTCCAGTAAGTGATCCATTCTTCTCCATATTGACAGTATTGATAATTGATGATCCGCTGCCCATATCCATATTAAAATAAGCCAGCATCGTCGGTCGAACAATAATACCCTCTTCTCGATAACTCAACAGCCGGGTATAATCCCGGGTTATCAATGTCGAATCGCTACCGCCCCATAAGCCGTTTTTATTAATATCGGTAAAATATTCAACTATATCGTACTGGCCATTCAAATTCAAATCCGAATAGGGTTCCATATACATAATATCCCGTGCTTCCCCCCAGATTCTGAATTCATCAAGTTTGCCATTAAACCAGCCGGAACTGCCGGATGTTGAACCCAATATTAAAGGCGTTGCATCACCACTGGTCTGTGCAACAGATACACTGCCTTTACCAGTATTGACACGTGCCAACTTTCCATTTATATAAAGTTTTAATGTATTGCCGGTTCGAACGAACGCAATATGGTTCCAATTGGCAACTGTAATAGCCTGATCTTCATCGGACTGTGCAATATGATCTGATGTTAAAAGAGTTGTACTGCCATTTTTTATAATTATATAATTGAGCCCATCAATCGCCATCCCGATTGTCCAGTTTCCTTTTGAGATCAATGTTTGACTGCCGGTTGCATCCGGTCGAAACCAGAGTTCGGCGGTTATGGAATCATTTAACGACTGATCAAAAAATTCAAATTCATCGGCATCGGGTATTTGGATATAATTGCTCGTTCCGTTCAGATCAACAGAGTTTCCCCAGGCTGGACCTGTACCGTTTTCATTGTACACCTTTACGCTGACATTGGGAATCGGCGATTGCAGGTTGGTCTGAATGAAGCCGGAAATTTTACCATTTGTACTGGTTTTACCAGGAACAATACCCGCTTCGGTAATGGGCTGATAAGTATTGGCATATTTAATCGCATTACTGCCTTGCACCAGGTACGTGTACTGCTGCCCAGAAGGCAGTTTGTCATTTACCCATGAAAACTCCCCGGTATATGCTAGATGGATTGGTTCAGTTACTGACGGATAATTCCGGAATATTTTGTGATTAGCGGTTCCTGGCGGATCATTGGGATCGTAGCGCCAGTTCAATTGAATACGGTCTGAAAATATATCATAGGTTGCAGTAACAATTGGCGTCGCCGGAACTCGTAGTCGTTTAGCCCAGAATCCCAGATTGACCGAATGACTGGTACCTGTCATCGTTGTCGGTGTAATAAACGGTTGACCAATAATAAAATCAATCTGTCCCGTAACATTCCCATCATCTGTCTTCTGGATTATACCTGTAGAGCTGCTGACACCACCGTTGATAATTTCAAACTCCAGATTATAACTCGTATTACTGCTAGTTCCTACCTGTCCGATTATTGGTAGTGAAAAAAGGATGAACACGATTGTTAACCAGCAATACGTTCGAAATCCCAAAGGACTTCGAATGTTTAATTTTTTTGATTGTGGATACATAATATCACCCTGAATTTTGTTGTAATGATTAACGGTTATCGTCAGTTAATTGCCTTTTAATAAACATTACATCGATTGTCCAGTCTGGATTATTATTATGTGTATGACCTTCAAGTGTTATATACCAATATCCATCAGTTCCTTTAGCCATTATAGCTTGCCACGAATCTTCAGCACCACCTTCATCAACATCACTATATCCACTATCAAAACCAATTATTGCTGCAGACCAACCGCTTGTTGAATACCCTGTTTTGGATGAAACAGTCTCATCATCTGGAAATGAATAACGTCTAATAACAATCGGTTTGCTGCCCTTCACAAATACATCACCATTGACATCCAGTAAAGCGCCCGGGCTAGTATCATCAATGCCAACATTACCAGTAGCCCCATCGATAGTCAATGCCACTCCGGCGCCATCGTAGGTGTATATTTTAAAATCGTCATCATTATTATCGACGCCAACTAACCAATGTCCTACGTCACCGGTTGAATATTCAACAAAACCTTCATAAGCGTTTGTCGTTCTATCAATTCTAATTCTCGTGTTAGAATTTGATTTAACCACCTCTAAGGCCTGATCAGGATCATTAGTTCCAATACCAACATTCCCGGCATTATCAAGATATAGAATATCATCTTTCGAATCGGATTTAAAACTAAAATCCCCTGTTGCTGCGCTATAAAACATACTGAAGGACTGATTTAGTTCATCATCATCATCGTACATTTTGATCGCTGATCCGTATTCGCCATCGATACCGATTCTTAATGCATCCTGATCGTCATTTGTAGCAATATTTGAAATGGCGGTCGTACCATTAACTTGTAATAGATTGTTTTGATCGGGAGTTTTTGTTCCAATACCAACTGCCCCTGAAGCAGGAAAGATATTAGTCGTTCCATTTAATTGAGCCATTGCTGCGTAAGGAGTCAAAGTCAATTTTGATCGTGGTGACATTTCTCCATTCCCACCAATTTCAATACTTAGCCAGTATTCGATATTAAAATTCAAACTGGACATGGATGTTACGGCACCCAGGTTGGCGCTGAATACTCCATTCTTTACGGCTAATGATTGGTTTTCCGTCCACTTGACAGTTCCACCAGTTAATGCATCATACAGCCGAAATGTGAATGTATAGCTTCCATCGGCTAATGATTGTCCTTCGGAATTTCTTGCGACACCTTGAATACTAAGTAATTGTCCAAAAACGACGCTTGAACACAGAATGAATAAAACGAACATAACTGTCATTAAACGTTTCATAATCCCCTCCCGTAACTTTGATGATTAAATTATTATCTTTGTAATACATTGTTATTTAAACTATCTAGAACTTTATACAGTCACATATAAATTTGATAATTACTCGTGTTTTTCTTTGGACTCATAAAAAAATATACGAAATAATTAATAAATATCAAGTGATACTGAAAAAAAATGGCATCCTGAATTATTAGGATGCCATTTTTATATGTGACTAATCTCAGATTATTTGAATTTTTTCAGGATATCCTTGACAATATCTTTATGTACCGAAAATCCCAGCATCTTCAGCTTAGGGTAATCTTCACGATACATGTAATAACCTTTATACTTTCCCTGCCGTGATCCCCTAGCGGAATCTTTGATCAGGTACCAGTTGTAATTATCAACTTTTGTATAACCGATCATGTGTATTCCATGATCGTCTTCAGTACTGCCATTCTGGATACGATATTCCCGTGAATCCTGGTCAATGTATTCCTGGGGAATGTCAAAACTGGGAATGAAGGCAGCATCCTCCGGACCGAAATACCCCGGTTCAGAGACATCACCACCGATACAGATTGTGTATCCTTTTTCCATTGATTTTTGAATGATTGAACACCATTCATCGAGAGGAATATTATAATAATTCGAATCCAGCCACCAGTTATCCGGCACATCAAGAATGCCTTTTGTGTAAAATGGAATCGATGATGTAGACATAAATTCAACATAGTCATCAAAATCGATTTTCATTACTTTTTTGGCAAATTTGTCAGGCATATATTCTTTTCCCTCAAAAGTGAAACTTGTCGGTGGTTGACCGATATGTTTGTTCAGGATTAGTTTAATGGACTCAAGTGCAACATCTTCATCCCAGAAATCATTTTCTTTACAGTAATTCAGATAGGCTTCCATCTCCTCAATCAAAGCAGTATGATTATGTCGGGTTTTCCCATTGATCAGTCCAGTATATGCTTCAGCAGGCACAGCACCGTACTGTTTCATAATACGAAATACTGCATTGCTTTCCGAACCTTCAGCGAAATGAGAATCCCCTCGCTCCTGGATAAAGCGTCGGGCTTTTTCCACATATTCCCAGTAAACCGTATGCAGTTCGGACAGCTTTATTTCCTTCTTGTTAAGCCTGTATATTTCCGACTCAAGGTATGATGTCGTTGAAAAGCACCAACACATTCCCGATTGATATTGAGCAACCGGCGGGAATGCGAAATATTTCGTGAAAACATCAGGCGATTCGGGTTTTTGAATGTTTGTATATTCAGCAACAAATTTCTGCTCGGTGTCCTCTTCTGCATCTACTTTCTTTTTTTGTCTGGCCCGGACTTCTTCAGTTATTGAATCCTGGACGGCCCGTTCGGCTTCCAATTCAGCTTCCAGTTCATCCAATACCGGATATTTTAATGCCGGGATCCACTTTGCTTTATCCTGTTGCCCAAACAGTAAAAAACTAGTCATTAACATACACATGACAAAACCAATCATCCTGTTCATCATTACCAACACTCCTTTATAATATTTTCAATTGTTTGCTTTCACTATAAAAGTAAGCTGTTTTATGAATTTTTCAATAAGTTAATAGAAAACATTTCATGATTGTAACCAAGTTGTGGGAGAAACATCGAAACGCATGATTATTAGTATAAAAATAAGGAGATATTTTTCATGGATATGATAGTCGATTTTCCCAAAGGTTTACGTGTTGATGCTCATTTTGGTGATCAAACAATTCCAACGGACCAATCCATCAGAGGTGGTGGTGAAGGGTCAGCGCCTGCTCCATTTGGACTGTTTCTGGCTTCCATCGGTACATGTGCTGGTATTTATATTTTGAGTTTCTGCAAACAGCGTGGAATCTCAACGGATAATATTCGTATTATTCAGAAAATGGATAATAATCCCATGACCGGACTGATCAGTAACATCAGCTTAGAGATTCAGGTACCGCCAGAATTTCCAGAAAAATATCATGATGCCTTAATCCGCTCCGCGAATCAGTGTGCGGTTAAAAAACATCTTGAAACACCACCAGCCTTTAAGGTTTACACTCAGGTGAAAGATTGAAGCATCTCAAATTCAAATAGATAATTGCGGTCTGTTTTAGTGGCTTTTCAGGATTTTACGTTTATAATTTTTCTATTCACATTTTTTATCCTTTATAAGTTTTTTGATTTTTATTTGGGCAATATCTTCAAGAATATATCCAGCTTCGACAACAATTATCGGAGATAAAATAGTCGCGAATGTCCCTCCCATAACCATACCATAACCGACAATCCGTGAAGTTTTATCTGTATTTCCTAATAATAGTAAACCAAATATTTGAGCGCCTGATCCCAATAAAGTCACTCCCCCGTAGCGTTTAAGTTTTTTTGATGCATCCAGATAAAGTTCTATCTCCTTTTTTTCTTCATTTTGGGGATACCCCATGAACATTAAGTACTCATAAGAATTTAACCTGTTCTTTTTATCAAACTGATTCAACACAAAATCTAAATTACTTTGATTCACAACGACTTTGTTTAAATATCGTGGATAATCAACTATTACTCGCTTAAAATTAAGCAATTCATCAATAGATAATACTTTGTTGTTATAAATAATAGCAGATACAATTGACGAATCAACTGCAAAAATGGTATTATTATCATCGACTAAGATATAGTGATCTTTATAATTTAAAAAATTCCCATTTATACTATGATTGTTATTAAGAATTAATGATATCGATAAATCTTTTGCAGTCAATATAGAAAATGGAAAAATAATGATAAGAAATATCCACCGATAGAATAAACCTGATTTTTTGTTTGCGTATAACATCAGATATTCCTTATTATTTTTCTACAAAATACATATTCATTTTCCCCTTGCCTTTAACATGCAGAGGTTTTCGTTTAATAATTGTGTATTTATCTTTAACCAGGTGAAAAGTAGTTTCAGAGATATTTATTCGCATGGGTTCACTGTTACTTTCCATTCGTGACGCTGTGTTTATTGTGTCACCGAAAACATCGTATATATATTTTTTAATTCCTACGACACCGCCAACCAATTGTCCGGTATGAACTCCAATCCGAATTTTCCATTCAAGTTCTGAATCTTTATTCCGTCCAAGCAAAAAATCCCGTATATCAATTGAAGCATTAATAATATTTGTCGGATGATCAGGATTCCGAACAGGCATTCCACAAACTGCCAGATAAGCATCTCCAATAGTTTTAATCCTCTCACAGAAATTTCTTTCCATAATATTATCAAACGCAGTAAATATCTCGTTTAACTCATCTATCAGATACTTGGGATCAAGATTAGTGGACATATTTGTAAATCCAACTACATCTGAGAAATAGACCGTCACATCGTCAAAACTTTCCGGTTCAGTTTTTCCGGTCTGTTTAAGATCTTCAGCCACTTTTGCCGGTAATACATTAAGTAATAATCTGTCCGATTTATCTTTTTCCAACTCAATTATCTCTTTTTGTTCCCGGATTTGGGCTGTTCGCTGACGGACAATCTCTTCGAGTCGCTGCTTCTGTATGCGCAGACGGTGAGTATTTAAACGGACAACTCCCCAAACGAAAAAAACCGCAAATATCAGATAAATTCCATATGCCCAATATGTTCGATACCATGGCGGTAAAATGACAAATACAAACTGCGCTTCGCTACTTTTAATTTTGTAAACATTCTGAGCTTTAACTCGAAATATGTAATTACCTTCGGGAATATTGGTATACTCTTTTTTTGTCTCTGAGGACCAGTTTGACCAACGTTTATCAAAACCATCCAATAAATAACTATAGTGTGTCCCACCCTCTTTAATAAAATATGGCGCTGAAAAATGGAATGTCAAGTGATTATAAGAATATTTTAAAACCGGTTTTTGTTGTTCAGATTGGACAAGGCAAGTAATCCTTTTTTTTACATTATCTAAGTTTTTTTGATATTTATAATTTGTTCCTTGAAATATTAGGGAATCGTCTTCAACAACAACTTTTCTTATCAATGTATTATAAGGCTGATTATAGTTTATTTTAATTTCATCGTTATAAGAGAACAATCCTTCAGACCCACCAATCCACATAATATTTTCATCGTTATAAAAGGATTGTACTGACATTTGCGGCAATCGCCTGAATGGTACCGGATCGCTGATGTAACTACCATCATTTTGTTTTACCAGATGTTCTATCCATTCGGATTTAGCGCTGAACAGATTTATCCAGCAGTCCCCGTTTTTATCCTCAATAAAACGAAATACGCCGGAATTTCCATTTGCATATTTTTCTCCAAAGATTAGATCGGGTGAAAAATGGTCATTAGAATTATTGTATTTATATATTCCTTTATCCGTTGCAAATAAAATTCTGTCATTAAAAGAATATATGTTGATATCCTTTAATGACGGTAGTCCATCACTCATATCAAAATGCTCGACAATTGCCTGAACCGGATAATCTGAATCAGTTTCCTGAATTAATGGAAGTAATTTTTCCTGTATAAATGATAATTTGTAAACTCCATTAACAAGTGTCCCTATCCAGAGATTACCTTCATTGTCTTCTGATATACTACGTACTTCATCCTTAATACCATTTACTTTTCCATGGTATTCCATCTTATTATCTAAATATTTAATCACTGCCAAACCGTTTCCAAGTCCGGCATAGATTTTTGTTGAATCAGATGGTGATGCATACAGTTTATAGGTATAATGCGACTCCCTGAACAGTTCTGCACCCTTTGAAGATATTTTATAAATACCAAGAGTAGTCCCAGCAAACAATACGTTGTTATATTTCAGAAAACTCCAGGCCTGAGTTTCAAGATCTTCGATTTTAATAAATTGAGGATCAGAGTAAGCATCGTTCAGATAATATACTCCCAAACTGGTCGCCAAATACAATACGTCATTAAATCGAATAATGTCATACACAGCTGCATCAAGTCCGGTTTCTTCAATCCAAATTCGCCAGGGAGAATTAATTTCAACTGATGATAATCCTTGATTTAAACTCAGCCATAATAATTGGTTCGAATTAATTTCTGAACTATTATACAGGCTGATGACAGTTTCATCCTGCAATCCAATGGATTTATTGATAAAATGATTGATACGGCCATCTCTATTAATGATTACACAACCGTTTTTCAATGTGCCAAATGCAAAACCATCATTTGGAAGAGTAATCCCGTAGTATAGTTGGTTGTTTTTGATGTATTCATCAGCATCAGTGTAAAATGGTGCAGCATTTCCACCTGAAGATGAATAAGTAAAAAGACCGTTTTCAAATGTTGCAATTAAAAGATTATCTTCGGTGTAGAGTAATATCGAAAAGATATTTTTCTCGGCAAAATATCTTCCATTTTTGACTAGAACTATTGAATCACCGACAAGTTGCATTAAACCGTTTGTATAATGTCCAATAAGTAGTTTATTGTCAACATAAAAACTGAATAAAGAACCGTTCTCCAGTTTCCAGGATTTTATCGTGTCAGTATTAAATAAAAAGAGTATTTCTTTTGAACAATAAAACACACCGGAAGATGTACAAAACACTTTCCATATATCAGAAAACATAGTATTTGCACTATCCAATTCCGATGAAAGAGATACATAATTTAATAATCCGGAATTGTCCGGTGACAGGTATCCAAACTCATTTTGGGCTCCAACATAAATAATACCATTCGTGTCAATTGCCATCGAACGGACAGTAGATTTGTTAGTAACCTGTATCGTTCGCCAGTTTTTCCCATCGTATTCAAGTACTCCATCATTATTCCCGAAATACATAACCCCACGATTATCCTGAACCGATGCCCAGTTCTGAGGATAAGCTGAATAATCGGAAGGTGAGTAATTTGTGATAAACGGAGCACCATATTCACTGCTGCCAGCGTTTAAAAATGTGATAAAAATACTGATTACTAAAGAATATTTTAAATTCATTGACTTAATTTAATGCTTAAAGAAAATAGTGAATCTCCTCTCAATTTCCAAGAATTAGAGTTTTTTTAATAAAGATTTAGAGAATATTAAGAAAGATATTCTATCCGGTCACTTTATTAATGTACATTTACGAATACTTACAAAATCACCCGCCTCTAACCGAACAATATAGAGCCCGGAACAAATGTCCCGGGGATTCCAGTTGACTGAATAATAGCCCGCGTTCTGATACAAATGAATGAGGTTACTCACTAATCGTCCTTTTAAATCATAAATTTCCAGTGTCACTTCAGACTCTTTGGGCAACTGATATGACAGTTCAGTTTCCAGATTAAATGGATTTGGATAGACAGAGTTCAGACAATATGAATCCGGTGTTAATAACTGATATTCAGGGCTGTTCGGTACAGTTATAGATACAGTATCAATAACTGTGATAATTGTCTCGTAACTGACATCAGACAGTCGGTAATAATATGTGATGCCTGGCTGTATTGTTCTATCGGTGAATTGATAATCGGTAGCACGGCTTGTATTACCCTGACCTTTCAGGTTTTCAAAGGAACTATAATGTGCGATCTCAATCCAGAGAATTTCATCTGTTTTTTTTTCGAATATTTTACATTCGCTCCGTTCGATAATAAATCCCAAATTCTCAATTTCCGATTCAGTACGCCATTTTAATTCAATACAACCGTTAATATATTCTGCTATAAAATGCATCAATTCAACTGGCAATGATTCGTCCCCAATGCTACCTACAGTCCATTTTGAGAATGAACTAACTCCAGATACTGTAATATATCGAATCGGCGATCCTAAACTACTTATTGGTACCGGACTTGTTACACTCTGCCATGTTACTCCCCCATCACTGCTTTTATAGACGCATACTGAACCGGTCAATCCATTATCGAAAGAAGTATTCCATGATAGCGTTAAATTTCTTCCGGAAGGTGCATAACTTGAGCTGATGTCCCAGTGACAGGCAATCCCTGTATTACCGTTTGCGGTAATCGCATTCCATTCAGTGCTCGTCGTAACATTCCCGAGATTATTACTTAAATTCGCGGAAATATTAATTCCCAAAATACTATTTGTAAATTCAGTTGTACCCACAAATTGGACTGTGGAAACAAGTGAATTTACACTTGGATAGAATAGCCCATAGCATATCCAATCACCGTTATAGGTCATTTCCCCGCCACTTTTCAGGTACACTTTTGTCCCGGTATTAATTGTCACACTTGCAGAAATTGCCGCAGATATTGAAAATATTGTTATAATAACTCTGAAAAACTTCATTGAATCTCTCTGAAAATCTTTAGAAACTATCGGGTTTGCGCGATACGTTCAGAAACCGTCGCGGACTTTGATTCTGATATCAGCTTTAATGCTGTAGATAATTTCCCGGTCACCTTTTTTAATTCAGCTACATCTGTTTGTAATGCCGACTGCTGTCGTACCAGTGATTGGTTACGAATTTTTAATTCTTCAATAATAATCTGCTGCTCTTTTACGGCCTCAACCAACAACGCTGTCACCGGTGCATACTGTACAGAATAGTATTCCGATTCTTTTTCCACGACTTCCGGCAGTACTTGTTCTACCTCCTGTGCAATAAAACCAATTCGTGTTCCCGGTTCATAGTTATACGGATCTCTCCATTCATAGTTCACACCCCGCAGTTGAATAAGTTTGTCAAGTGCATTGGCTACTGTCCGAATATTTTTCTTGAGTCTCCTGTCACTTTTTGATGCCCAACTGCCGGTTCCGCCGGCAGAACCATTCACATAAAAGGTTTTACTGTTATTGCTGGTGCCGTTTATAACGACATAATCCGATGCAAAATCACCGTAAATTAGGGGATTCGTTATAACTGCATTTGAAGAATTAATATATAATTTATCAGAGCAGATCGTGTTATATCCGGCATGTTTTCCAATAAAAATGTTGTTATCACCGGTTGTGTTGTCTTTCCCTGCATTATACCCGATCGCCAAATTGTAATCTCCTGATGTGTTTGCATAACCACTACCATTCCCAAAGAAATTATTTCCTGTTCCATCAGAAGTATTTTTACCAGCTGTATACCCAATGAATGTGTTATCATTTGCTGTATTATAATATCCACTAAATCCTCCGTAAAACACATTTCGTTGACCGGATACATTTGAATAACCACTGTAATATCCCATACATGTATTTCTGAAACCGTCAATATTATTGTATCCACATTGATATCCAAAAAAGGAATTATAATCACCGTCGAAAGACCCTGGTCCGCCTACATTTTTATTCCCTGCCAAGTATCCATAAAATGAGTTATAACACCCATCCTGGTTGCTATAACCGCATTGGTGCCCCATAAACGAATTGT
>CAZAKB010000021.1:0-13832 GCA_964485475.1 uncultured bacterium | reverse complement strand
TTATAACACCCATCCTGGTTGCTATAACCGCATTGGTGCCCCATAAACGAATTGTGTGTGCCTGTTGTATTGGACCGACCGCTTTGATAGCCGATAAATGAGTTATATTGACCACTTAGGTTACTATAACCAGTTTGATATCCCATAAATGAATTATTTGATCCGGTTGTATTCGTGCGGCCACTTTGGTATCCAATGAAGCTATTATTGTTTCCGGTAGTATTGGATTTCCCGGCTTCATTTCCAATAAATGTATTTCGCTTCGTGATATTCATATAATCATAGGTAGTTGTTGACTTACTTCGGTTAATTCCACCAACGGCAAAACCGGCCGCACTGCCCTTGGTAGCTTCATCGAGAAAATAGACTTTCGTACCATTATTGCCAACTGTTAAAAGCGCATCGCCGGTACTGTTTTTTACAATCATACTATCGGAATACACTTCAAATACGTCATTGTCACTGGAGTCAGTAATTTTGAATAGTGGATCGGTCGCAAATAGGTTTATATATAAAACCTGACATAATACAAACGGGATGATTATACGGCCTGATTTTTGAGCATTAAAAACGATATTTGGCATGAGTTCCTCCGTTAAATATTAATATCCGGCGAATTGTTTATTTGATTGTTTTTATAGATATTCATTGCCCAGAAGAATATAATTTTTTTTCTTAAAAAAGTAAACAGTGAAATAGAAAGAAACCAGAAAGGCCGAGTATTATGTATTTTAAATCACAATAAATAATTGGTTATAAGACTGTGATTAAAGAACAGATACTAAATGAACTTGGCTTTTCTTTTATTTTAAAATATATGAAGAATAACCCTATGTGCGAAGTAGATAAAATGATAATTATTGGGTTAAAATATGACAAATCATGAACATACTTGTCGCAATGCTCTTAGTCTTCACTGTGCTACGCCGGGCAGACTGAGATGTGTCCAGTTTTTTGGAAAATTTGTTGAATATTTGAACTATATTACAATACATATGATTACCGAATTCATTTATGAAAACCGTTCAATTCTTATCTGGCTGACATCACTGTCGACACTCACCTTTTTCGGTACGATTTTACTAATTCCAGTAATTCTTATTCGAATGTCTGCTGAGTATTTTGTAACACCTGAACGAACACCCATCTTTGAGCGCCGACATCCGCTTATACGTTTCACGTTGCTATTACTGAAAAATCTTCTGGGACTTATTTTCCTTATCGCCGGCTTCGTAATGCTGTTCATTCCCGGGCAAGGGCTTTTAACGATATTTATCGGCATAACTCTGATCAATTTTCCAGGAAAACGGAAATTAGAACAGAGACTTATTCTACATCCAAAAGTTTTACCAATTATTAATTCAATCCGACAAAAAGCCGGAAAGACTCCGTTAATAATCGATAATAAACATATCTTGCGAAAGGATGAAAATTAATGACAAAATTTAAGATTACACCCAGAGAGGCATTTATCTATTTATGCTTTAATATGGTCTCTGTCGACAGAGATGTCGATGACCGTGAAATTAAGAAGTTGTTTGAGTTAATTCATCGGTACGACTTTGATAAGGATGAAATCAGACACGTTTTGGATATTATCCACGAGTTAGGTACTACAAAAACTTTTGAACGAGGTGTTGAATCCATCGAAATAGCCAAGCAACTCGATGACGATATGAAAACCAATCTGCTGCATGCGTTATTTGAGATCAGTAAAGCGGATCAAAAAGTTGCTGACCCGGAGCTATCGTTTTATTTCCGCGTAAAAACAGCATTGAGTAAATAATTATAGTTTGTTTCCTGAAATTTCAGGGTGATGCCGTTTGTGAAAGCCAAAGCGTCAATGCATACTGAAAAGCCTGGCTGCTAAATTCAATATTAAAAATCCGGTAATTCATGAATTTTGAAAATACAGAAAAACGTAATGCTATTGGCATTATTAAAGATCCAATATATATCGGATCAGCAGACCGGTTCACATCCTCTAAAGGCCAATTCTGCGTTATTAATGACTTCTCTTTACAATAATTCCCCACCGAAGCCAAAAATAAACGATCAAGGTCATTTTCCGGTTTTACTTTGCGTGCCAGTTCAATTATTCTTCTCTTATAATCCATCAATTCTATGATATTTCCCCAATGAATTGCCCTGGAAAGATAATATAATATCCCGGCAGAAAAGGGGTAATACGGGCTTAATATTAAGGGTTTTGTAATAATTAATTCTGTATTCAGAATTTTACGGATAAATTGAATTGTTTCGTGGGTTCCCGGAATATTAAGTTGCCCCATCTTCCCCAGAAACCAGAGGATATTGGAATCAACGACGATATCTATTGTCTCAATCTTGTAATTTTCTTCTGCTTCCTTTGGCGGGAACCAGGTTAAAAATGAACCTTCAGTGCAAGGTAATTCCTTTTGAAATCGTGGTAAAATATATTTTTTATTATCCAACCGATAGTAGATTAATTCATCAATCAATTTTTTAATATTCTGTTCTTCATTCAGGACTATCTGCTGAAGACAGGAACAGTCGGCATCAGGACTAATCGATAAGAATTTTAACCGTTTCAAGATTGGTGAGTTTGCAATTCTGGCCTCATTTCCAACGAGTGGCCAGTGGTAAGTTAAATGCCCGTTCTGAAACTTTTGAATAGCCATCTCTGTTTCTGCAATTGCAAATTTCAAACGTTGATCGTCAATTTGGCAGTGATTTAAAATAGCCAGGATATTTGAACTGATAAAGGGTTGAATATCGGATTTCTTTTTGAAAATAGTTCGATCACTTTGCCATAAACCATGTTCACGTAGCAAAATTAAAAGATCTATTATTCTTTGAGAATTCAACTGCATTTAAAAATATAGGAATCTTTTAGCAATAAATCGAATTGAAACTGTCAGAATTGTTCAGTGTTAACATTTTTTTTAAGCTTATTTTGTAGCGCATAGGGGAATCGAACCCCTGCTACCGGCGTGAGAGGCCGGCGTCCTAACCGCTAGACGAATGCGCCATATCTGCTGGGGTGCAGGGATTCGAACCCCGATCCTACGGTCCAGAGCCGCATGTCCTGCCATTGGACGACACCCCAATTTTTAAAAAAGCGTGCTAATTTACGATACGGCCCTGCAAAGGTCAAGCAATTCGGATTTTGAAATACCTATATTATGGAATCCAAAATGAACCCGGCAGAAAATAACAGCGTAATTATCAAATGCATCGCAATTGTCAAAGCATTAACCGGCAGAAGTTCATCAATTTTATCATAATTCTTCGATGCAATTACAAAGGCCCGGAATACCAGTGGCAGAGCAAGCAACGTCAGCAACGTCCAAACAGGGAATATCTTCAAAACAGTTAAACCTGTCAGCCACAGAAAGACAAAAATCAGTAATGCTTTATATACTGCCAGTGAGTGCCGCTTGAACTTCATCTTCACAACAAGGGTATTTTTACCAACACTGCCATCAGCCTGCATATCCTGAAATTCGTTAATGAATAAAATAAGTCCGACCAGAATACCGTTGGGAATTGATGCAAGTAAGGGAAGAATATCGAGCGATTGTACTTGAATATAATAAGTTCCCATAACAATTAACGGGCCATATGATCCCACTATTGCAAGTTCACCAATTCCCCGATATGACAGTTTCAAGGGTGTTGCCGAATAGGTAAACGCCAGAAAAATGCCGGCAATACCGATAAAAAGAATTACATTCCCGGCTGTCACTGAATTCAGGTATAACCCGATGACTATTGTTATTAAAAACAGGCATACGGCGATGAAATAAGTGTGTCCCGGAGTAATTATCTTGTTCTGAATCATCCGGCTGCCACCGGAGAATGTATTGTGATGAATATTGGCTTCATCATTGCCGGATCGATGATCATAATAATCGTTGATCACATTTGCCGCAGCATGGGCAATAATTGATCCGATCAAGGTCAGAAAAAAATATCCCCAATGGATGTTTGTTTGTTGATGGTAGGCTATCGTAGCGCCTAGGATTACCGGTGCAATGGATGCCGTAAAAAACGGTGCCCGAAGTATCCCAACCCAGAGTCGCAATTTTGCAACTATACGTTTAAAAAACCTAGTGATCAGTCCGGGTTGGTTCTGCGGAAACTCCAGACGATCATTTTTTTTCCCACTCGAATTGTCAGAATACTCAATCAATAGTGGCGATAATCTAAACAGAACATTTTCTGTTCCATTAGTCGTCTGATTATCCGGGGAATATTTTTTATTCCACTTTTCGATGATTTTACTAATTTGAGTCGCATCACTGACTTGTTCACCATATGCATTTATCGATATATTGCTTTCATCGGAGGTTTTTTTAGAGAAAAACAGCACATTCACATAAGGATTAAAATTCAAATGAGCGGCAGTCACTGAATCAGGTCTTAGGAATACATACAGATCATAGTCATCATTCACATACCCGGTTACAATACACTGACTGATCGACGTAACATTACTGGAAAGATAAAATTCCGTGCTTTCATCAACCAGAGTTTTAACAATTTTCTGAAATTTATTATTCAAAAGAATCTTATACGTTAATTAGAATTAAAAAATAGGCCAATTTCTTCATTAAGAGTATCCAAATCAGTAATTGTTAAAGCCTCAACCGGAATTGATGCTTTAAACGAACGACCATAGGCTTTTTTATCAATACGATCATCCAGATTAATGACGACCCCCTTATCGGTTTTCGATCGGATTAATCGGCCTATTCCCTGCCGAAACTTCAGCACAGATTCCGGAACATAATAGTCATTGAACGGATTCGCACCTGCCAGCCGAAGTTTTTCCACATTGGCTTCGATAATCGGCTCGGACGGAACTGGAAAAGGCAATTTCGTAATAATCAATATCTCCAGTGAATCTCCCACCACATCAATTCCTTCCCAGAAACTGTTGGTTCCCAAAAGAATCGAGGCTTTTTCCTTGCGAAATTGGTCCAGAAGTGCTGTCCGGGACCCACCAATCCCCTGAGCCAGCAGAGTAATTCCGTTTTTCTGAAATTCAGAACGGACCGACTTATGAACTGCACTTAAAGTAGAATATGAAGTAAAAAGTATTAAAATGCCTTTATTAAAACGACTCGCAAGATTGATCAGAAGTTTTGTGATCGAAGTTATTTCGCTGTCATGTTTGTGTCGATGATATGTAATAAATTTCATTTGTCGGGGATAATCAAAAGGAGATCCCACAGCAACCGAATGAAAATTTTGGGCATCAAGTTTTGAAATACCTGTCCGCTCAATAATATAATCAAAAGAGTTTGCGATTTGCATCGTTGCCGACGTCAGTATTGTAGTCCGGGTTTCCTTCAGCAATTTTTCAAACAAAGTTTCAGATATATCCAGTGGCGTAAATGCAAATTCAACTCCGCTTTCGTTCCCATTTGTTCTGACTTCATACCAGAATATTAATTCATCATCATTCCCGGTCTCGACAGCTTTCAGTGTCGATTGATACTCCTCCAGATTGCCGATAATGTTTGTAAACCGTATTCGTAAATCATCAAAACCTTCGGGCAGGTCACTTACCAGGCCGTCGATTTTCAATATCAGGGCTTGAAGTACCGAAATAGTATTGGATAATTCATAGATAAATGACTGTGGTTCGGTCTTTATTGCCGGAAATTCTTTCTTAAACAACTTATACCGCTGTTTCAGTGAATATCCCCTGTTCTGGTGTAGTTTTTCCGCCGAATACTGATAGACTGCTTTAAAAAAGATTTCAGCGGCAATTTTCAAATCATTGATGTGATCTTTTATACGAACAATGTCGCTTTCAACTTTACCCAGTTTTTTATATTGATTCATTAACTGGAGCGAGTCAATCAACAATCCTCTTTCGATGGGTTTGGAATTGTAGAGAATATTGAGCTGATATGTCAGCATTATTAAGTTAATCTTCGAGGAAAAATAGTTGTACGAATTTTTCTCCAGATTATGTGCTTCGTCAATGATCAGGGCGTCATAATGTGGAAGTACGGTATTGTTAGATGCGGCGTCGGAGAGTAGCAATGAATGATTGACGACGATTACATCGGCCGTGCTGGCATGAAAACGGGCCTTACCAAGAAAACAACCATCGTATTTCTGACAGACACTGGTTGTGCAATATCCGGGTTCCGAACATATTTCACTCCATATATAATGGTTATGACTGATTCTGAACCCGTTATTTTCGGCAATATCTCCCGTTTTTGTATGTTTGAGCCAAATGATTATTGGGATAATCGAAGATCGGTTTGCGAGGTTAAGTTTGTTACCAATGTCTGCTAATAACCGGTTCCAGCGTGTCAAACAGATATAATTAGAACGGCCCTTTAACATTACAGCCTTGAAGCGCAGATTCAATTCATCGTTGACAAAAGGAATTTCCTTGAAGAAAATCTGTTCCTGAAGTGTTTTGGTATTACTGGCGATAACAAATCGTAAATGGTTCGGAGAATTACTTTTTTGCCACAATATTGACGGAATCAGGTAGGCTAAGGTTTTTCCGACACCGGTTCCTGCTTCAATGACAGATGATTTACCACTATTCAGAGCACCTATAACATACTGAGCCATTTCCACTTGCTGAGAACGGCCTTCATAATTCTCCAGAATCCCGGATAAAACACCTTCAGAACCGAAAAAGGTTTCAACATCATTTTCAGTATTATTATGTGAATGATCAGAATTATTTTCTATGTTTTTGCCATAAATGTTCACCGGTGCTACCCAATCAATTACCGGTGCGTCTGAGCTCCCAATACTTCTTGTCAGAAGCAGGCGCTTTGCAGCGTTTTGATAAAGCCATTTATTGGGATCATCGGTATCTTTCAGTGTAAGATTAATAATCTGAAGCGCATCCAGATCGTATTTAATAACTTCAGGGATTAATTTCAAAAATATATTACCTGTATTGAATGCATCGGCTTCAGCACGATGTGCACCATCAGAATTTAATCCGCAATATTCACTGACTGTCGAAAGACGGTGATTATGCAAATAAAAATAAAAAGCCTGGGATAACAACAATGTATCGTATAACGGATTATTAATTCTGAACCGTTTATAATTCGTATGTCGACGACAATATTGTTTTAAAAATCCCATATCAAAACCAATATTATGTCCTACTAACGGTAAATCACCAAGAAAATCAAGCACTTCAGTTAAACGGTCCTCAAAGGGAGCGTAGTCCGTCAACATATCGGAACGTATTCCCGTTAAATCCTCGATTTCCGGACTAATCTTGATTCCGGGATTGCACAGAAATGATAGAATGTCGGTTTTTTTCCCATCCTCGAAAAGAATCGCAGAAAATTCTATAACGGCATCGCCTGCCGGATTAAGCCCGGTGGTTTCAAGATCGAAGGCAATAAATCTTGAGAGTTTTAGTTCTTTTAAGAGTTCTTTCATAGATATATCTAGAAACCGGCAAATACTTTTAACACATCGATAACCAACGAGGGTTTTTTCTTAACGGCCTGTTTGAAAATTTTAATTAATGTAACTTGCTCCGGTGACAGTCCGTCCAAAGATTGTGCAATATCTTCATAATCTGAATCGGTGAGATTAATTGCCCATTCTTTTAATCGATATAAACGTTTTATATCCTTTCCGATGGTTTTATCCCATTGTTTTTGATAGTCACTCAACCGTTTGGCAGAAAAATCCTGATCATTAACAGCAGCGGCAGCAACCAAACCAGCCATCTTTCCGGCAGCCATTGCAGTCGATATTCCGCCACCTGTCAATGGATTGACCTGGTGCGCTGCATCGCCAATTACCATCAAACCATCCACTACCAGATCATCCACAACTTTTGCAACAGGTACGCCTCCGGCAGTGGTTGTAAGAACAGATGCAGATGGAAATTTTTCAGCAACAAAATCCTTTAAATATTCAAGAGCTGATTTATTCCCTGCATATCTACCGTTAATTCCCAGACCTACATTAGCCGTGTGTTCACCTTTTGGAAATGCCCATACATAACCTCCTGGCGCCCAATTATTAGACAGATAAAAATCGCCCCTGTTAGGATTAACCTCAATATTGGCCAACTGCATCTGGGCACAAGGTTCAATATCTTTTAGCAAAAGTTTTGTTTTAATACCCGCTAAGTGAGCGATCCGGGATTCGACTCCATCAGCAGCGATCACGATATCCGCTTCAATTTCGGTCTCGACACCGATATGTCGCAAGTACAGTGTAGTTTTTGTCCCATTCCGTTTTATCCCGTGAACATAAGCCTTGGTGTATATTTCGGCCCCCATATCAGACGCCAACTCTGCCAGTGAATGATCAAAGAGGCGCCGATGAAGAATATACCCGATCGACGGTGAATGGAAAACAATCATTTTACCGGACGGAGATACAAAACCAAAATCGGTTATCTTGGCGGCAATCCACTTCGGATCGATATCCACAAATTTTGTCAATCCCTCTTCACTGATACCTTCCGCGCAGCGAACCGGCACACCGATTTCCCGGTCTTTCTCCAATACCACAACCGAAGCCCCTTGACTGGTAGCGAATCGCGCAGCTGTGGTTCCTGCCGGACCACCTCCGACAATTGCAATATTATAATGTTTTTTCATTGACTTATACCTCTGATATTTCTGATGTCAAAGCCGCAAACGGACATATTTTGACACAGGCGTCACAATTAATACAGGTTTCGTCGTTAATAATTAAATCAAATTCCGTCAATTCAATACAATCAACCGGGCATACAGCAACACATGTCCCGCATAAATCACACATTTTTTCATTTACGATGATCATTATCTTACTCCTCATCAACCTTGAATGTCGGATAATCTAAATTAAATCGATTGATATAATAAAATTTCGCGACGTAGTAATTAATCAAAATGACGAGAAAAAAATAGGGGAACTGAGCACATAGAATAATTGCCAAAAACAGAAGTGGAAACCGGATTGATCGTAAAACCCATTCCTTTTTTAATGTAAACGCCATAATAATAAACAACGGTAAGGACAACATTGTCGGGTGTGTTATAATCGGATCACCATTTTTCATTCCAATGATAAAACCGATAATAACCCAACCGGCTGCTAACCAGATCGTAAGTTTTTCTCCGTATTTTACCGCAAAGGTATTTTTATCATGGTTGGCATCTCCTTTCTGATCGGGAATTGTTGTTAAAAGTGCCACAGCACTCCATGCCAACAGATAGGGAATCATTTGTATAAATACCATTGACTGGAAATCACCTGCCATCAACCAGCCAATTAGAAACAAAAACATGCCTCCCATTAAATTCGCCAATATTCCCATTATTGCTCGATCTTTCCATGCAAAGGGCGGATAATTGTACAAATAGCCCCATACAATTAAAAACATCAATAGTGCAAAAAACAGGTTCAAGCCCTGAATCAGAAACACCAACAATGATATGCCTGATAAAACAAGAGCGATTTTTTTAGCGAGATCGGGATGAACATATTTTTCAGAAATTAAAAATAGTTTATTATTATCCTTATCCGTACCAATATCCTGCAACTGATTGAAGATAAATGTCGCTCCGGCAGCCAGAGTCAGGATGCAAAAATTAAAAAATATATGCCAATCAATAATTGTTTTCCACCAGACAACTGTTCCATTGACCGTAAAATAGGCTGAATAGCCGGCCAGGGTAATAATCCAGATTGGGAAAAAGAGTGTTGGTCTTAAAATAAACAAAAAATCAAGGGGTTTCAGATATTTTTCAGATGCCTTTAGCATTATTGCTCCAATTATTAATAGTTATTTTCCGAATCGAGATATTTACCGGTAAAGCAGGCTGTACAGAAGTGATCATCGGGTAAAGTCGTGGAATCCAGCAAGCCTTGGACAGATATATACTCAAGACTGTCCACCTCAAGATAATCACGAATTTCCTGAACTTCCTTGAGGTTAGCAATCAGTTCTTCCTTTGAGGGAAAATCCATTCCATAGAAACAGGGATATTTTACCGGTGGCGAACCAATTCGCAAATGGATTTCTGCCGGTTCGGCCTCCTTAATCATTCTAATGAGCATTTTCAAGGTGGTTCCACGCACAATCGAATCATCGACAATGACGATCTTTTTATCCTTCAGAACGCCGCCAATGGCATTGAATTTAATTTTTACATTAAAATCACGCATCTCCTGGGTAGGATGAATAAAGGTCCGGCCAACGTAATGGTTTCTAATCAGCCCTAATTCAAACCGGGCAGAGGATCGTTGCGAATAACCTAAGGCGGTAGTGTTACTGGAATCCGGCACAGATATGACGATGTCGGCATCTTCAACTGGTTTTTCCAACGCCAGTATTTTACCGATTTTCCGGCGGGTTTTATCAACATATTCACCGAATATCCGACTATCCGGACGAGAAAAATAGACATATTCAAAAATACAATGACGCGGCTTCGGGGCATGTATTTTAAAACTTTTTTCAGTTTTACCGTCAAAAATGACCATTTCGCCAGGCGCAATATCCCGTTCATATTCAGCGCCAACCAGATCCAGCGCACAGGTTTCCGATGTTACAATAACTGTATCTTTGTATCTGCCAAGACACAACGGACGGAAGCCATACCGATCCCTGGCAATAATCATTTTATCATTGAACATAATGATAAGTGAGTACGCGCCGTTCACGCGCCTCAGGGCATCCAGCATTTTTTCTTCAATAGTCTCGGCTTTCGAATGGGAAAACAGTTGAATGATGTATTCCGTATCGGAACTTGTCTGGAATAACGCCCCTTTTTCCTCCAGATCGCTGCGAATGGGATCAAGATCAACCAGGTTACCATTATGTGCAATTATAACACGGTTGCCTTTATAATTAAAAACAAGTGGTTGGATATTAATGCGGGATTTTTCGCCATGCGTTGAGTAACGGTTATGTCCGACAGCAAAACGGCCTTCGAGACTTTCCAGTTTTTCACGACAGGCAAACACTTCTGAAACCAGCCCCAATCCTTTCGCTACATGTACCTTTGAATCATCGTAGCTGGCAATACCAATACCCTCTTGTCCGCGATGCTGTAATGCGTACAGACAGAGATAGGCCATGGTAGAAGCCTCTTTGTTATTATATATTCCGACAACACCACACATACTATGTATTTTCCAGTATTTTAATATGATTTGAATAAATCCAGCCGCGTTTTCCCTTCAGCACTTCCAGACGATAAACTCCGGGACTAACCGCCAGGTCAATTTTTGTAGCTTTTCCTTTTTGGATCACTTCACCATTGCGAATCAAGCGGCAATGCCCTCTTTCAGGTATAATGGCTTTTAAAACCGGTTTTTGCATCGGGCCTGATTCACCCATCTGCAATTCTCTGTTGCCGTCTTCCGCCCAGAATCGAAACCCCCGCGCATCTCCTCTTCTGAAATTCGAAATAAATGTCCGGCCGCTACGAATCAGATTAAAAATAGTGGATTCAATCCCGGTATTGCTGATTTTATTTGTCAACTCAGAATCACATAATAAATGTGTGCGGATGGATTTAAACATAATTTTATAATCAAAAATCGCCTTGGTGTAGAGTTTTAAAATCCTGATTTTTATCGCATGTACATCGACGGAACCAATTCCCACCACCTTCCGATCCTGATTTGCCTGATCCCACCAAGCCAATAGCCTTCGCGACGGAAATGTAGAAAAGCTGCGCGGATGAACAACATTCCAGTATTTATTCCGCCCGGTTGTTAATTCCAACCAATGGGACATCATATTCCAGATCTCAATCACCTCAATCTCGGGATAATCCAGGTTTCCCCATGGAATCGGTGGAAATCCAACTACAGATTTATTGACATCCCGCTGCTCAAAGGGATGAGCGGCAACACCCAGCGCCCCTTTTGCTTTGACCGCCTGAATGTATTGCTCATGGCTGTAATCCGGGGGCAATATTTCTTCCAGCCCAAACGCCAGGTAGTGATGCTGATCGTCTTTATCATTGATCTCATAACCGACGGATAAAAACAGATTGTCGTGCCAGCCCGTGTTTCCTTCATCCCGGCCTTGAAGCGTCATATGGTCTGACGCCAGCAGGTAATCTAGACCTGCTTCCTGCGCTGCTTTAATAATTTCAGGAAAGGTGCCGCTCCCGTCAGAATAGATCGAATGAGCATGGATGCAACCAGTATATTCTTTGAAATCTCGCATTACGCAATCGCCCGAATAAATATTAGTGCCAGCCCTAAACCTGCGAAATCCACTGTTAAATCCCGAATACTGAAAATTCCACCTGGTTTTTTCGAATCGGTTATTTCTTTCCCAAGTCCCAGCGAAATGGTAAGCATTCCGGAATTAGTCATCGATTTAGTATTAGTAATATCGGTCATTTTTGACTGTATATAATAGCCTGTTGTCGTTAAAATAAACGAACTACTTAAATGTTTTAATTTGTCAAGTCCAAACCAGGGGTCCTTTGATTTTTTCGATTGATCGTACACTGAAACTGCCCCGAATGCGGTGTTAAAAATGAATGTCAGTAATAAAACAGCAATTCCCTTTTTGATCATATAATCCCGATACTGCTTAAAAATATTAGTAAAATCAAAACGGGTGCAACAAAACGAATTAAAATTGACCAGGTTGAAACCAAAAATGCCGGGAAATTCACAGTACCTTCAATTAAATGGGGAACTGCATTTTTCATTCCCCAGAACCAACCAACAAATAGCGCAATAAAAATCCCGCCTAAAGGTAAAAATATATTCGCGGAAATAAAATCAACTAATTGAAAAAAAGTCAATTTTATTATCGTGAAATTTTCTAGTCTACCCGCTGACAGAGCGCTGGGAACTCCCAGCAGAAATACAACACCACCCAATATTACTGAAGCCTTCTTTCTGGATATCCGAAATTCATCCACAGCGAATGCCGTAATTACTTCTAAGAGAGAGATAGTTGATGTTAATGCAGCCACTGATAAAAGTAAGAAAAATATTATTCGGAAAAAGTAGCCACCGGGTATTGAATTAAACATGACCGGTAAAATATTAAATATCAACGACGGCCCCTGATCCGGTTTCATTCCGAGAGCAAGAAGTGGTGGAAAAATCATAAATCCAGCCAAAAGAGATATTGAGGTATTCAATACAACAACACTTACAGCACTCGAAACGATTTTATCGTTTTTAGTCATATAACTTCCATAGGTTAAAAGAGCACCCATTCCAAGGCTGAGTGAAAAAAACACCTGACCAAAGGCCAGGAGAGCTGTTTTGCCATTAATTGCCGAAAAATCGGGTTTAATAAGATAACGAATACCGGCCCGTGCACCCTCAAGGGTTACTCCGCGGATAACCAATAGAATTATTAATATAAACAGTATCGGTAACATTATTTTACTGGCTTTTTCAATTCCCTGAATGACACCAAAATAAACAATCCCTATTGTAAAGATCATGAAACAAGCACTGAAAAATATTGACCATGTCCAACTGGCAGAAAGCTTATTAAACAGAATACCGGCTTTCTCCGGATCACCTATATGTTGAAAACTGCCTCTTGCCGATTCAACCACATAACCCAAACTCCAGCCAGCAACAACATTATAATAGGAAAGAATCATAAGCCCAGTTAAAACACCCAAAACACCGACCCCAACCCAAAAAGGATTGTGATTCGATAATTCCCTAAAACTGCCTACCGGGTTTTTTTGGGCTGTCCGGCCGATAAGAATTTCAGCAATCACCAATGGAAGTCCAACCAAAACTACACAAACGAGATATAAGATAATAAAGGCAGCGCCTCCATTTTCTCCAACTAAATAGGGAAATCGCCATATATTCCCTAAACCAATCGCAGAACC